>NZ_JAVREH010000002.1:0-285918 GCF_031845305.1 Jatrophihabitans lederbergiae
TCCGCGGACGAGGCATCGACAGCCTCCCCAGCATCCGCACCACCACCGACCAAACCGAGACCTAGACTGCCCACAACCGCTCACTTTTCAAGCGCCGGAACCGACCAGCTTTGGAGCGCCGTCGACATTCCGCACGTCGGATGATCCGCCGTCGGATCACCCCCGCGCGAGCGGGGAACAGGACACGTCCGCCTGGCCGGCGACCGTGGACACGGGATCACCCCCGCGCGAGCGGGGAACAGTCAGCGGCCGCCGGGTGTACGTCCCGTACGGCGGGATCACCCCCGCGCGAGCGGGGAACAGACGTCAATCCCCCGACTCTTGGACTTCATACCGGGATCACCCCCGCGCGAGCGGGGAACAGGGTGTCACAGCCTGGGGTGCCGGTTCGCTGGTTGGATCACCCCCGCGCGAGCGGGGAACAGATCTCGCGTGCCAACGAGGACCTGGCCGACGACGGATCACCCCCGCGCGAGCGGGGAACAGCCACGATGAAGGCGAATTCGTTTCCGAGTTCAGGGATCACCCCCGCGCGAGCGGGGAACAGGATGCTTGGACGAGCCGGTCGTACTCCGACAGCGGATCACCCCCGCGCGAGCGGGGAACAGACGTCGAGACGGTGGTGTCCGAGGACCGCAGCGGGATCACCCCCGCGCGAGCGGGGAACAGGTTGGCGGTCATCGGGGTAGCTCCTTGATGTGCGGATCACCCCCGCGCGAGCGGGGAACAGCTGCCTTGGCCGCTAGCCGTTCTATCCGTCGCCGGATCACCCCCGCGCGAGCGGGGAACAGCATATCATGGTTGGCATGCGAGTAGGTCTGAGGGGATCACCCCCGCGCGAGCGGGGAACAGGTCGCGACGAAACCTTCCAGTTGGTCTTTCCGGGGATCACCCCCGCGCGAGCGGGGAACAGTTCTGTCCGGGTTGGGTGACGTAGCCGTGGGAGGGATCACCCCCGCGCGAGCGGGGAACAGGAACGGCGAACTATTGCATCGCACGGTCATCCGGGATCACCCCCGCGCGAGCGGGGAACAGATCTTAAAACGGTGCATCTTTTTCGTACACCGGGGATCACCCCCGCGCGAGCGGGGAACAGCTGCACCCAATAATCGACATCGCTTCCTTCTCGGGATCACCCCCGCGCGAGCGGGGAACAGTATCACGGGCCGGGTGCAGTGGCTTCCGTGGTGGGATCACCCCCGCGCGAGCGGGGAACAGGACAACTCCGGCCAGTACGTCAACACCTACACGGGATCACCCCCGCGCGAGCGGGGAACAGGCTGGTTTCCGCTGGCGTCATGGCTATCTCGTCGGATCACCCCCGCGCGAGCGGGGAACAGAGAGCCGCCCGAACATCGGCCGTCCGTAGCGTCGGATCACCCCCGCGCGAGCGGGGAACAGACATGGTGCCGCTCCAGCGGATTATCGCCACCGGGATCACCCCCGCGCGAGCGGGGAACAGCTTCTTGGCCCGCAGGTCACCAGCGTGGATGGCGGATCACCCCCGCGCGAGCGGGGAACAGGGCGCTGATCCTGTTGACAATCCGGGCCAGGTCGGATCACCCCCGCGCGAGCGGGGAACAGGCGGCAGGGTCGGCGGTCACCGGCTCCTGCCCCGGATCACCCCCGCGCGAGCGGGGAACAGAGGGTGCGCGGCCAGCACATCAGCGGGGAGGCAGGATCACCCCCGCGCGAGCGGGGAACAGGGGCGCTGGGCCGCCTCGACCGCGTCTTTGTCGGGATCACCCCCGCGCGAGCGGGGAACAGCTCAGCATCACCGGCCCTGACATCACCGCCGAGGGATCACCCCCGCGCGAGCGGGGAACAGCACCGCACCGCTCGCGACAGGGGCACCAGCGAGGGATCACCCCCGCGCGAGCGGGGAACAGACGACCCCCCTCCTTCGACCGTTCCTCATACCAGGATCACCCCCGCGCGAGCGGGGAACAGCATTGTCATTCATGATCTCTCGCTTCCGAAGTGGGATCACCCCCGCGCGAGCGGGGAACAGGGTGTGCGTACTGAGGTTGACTGGCCTGATGTGGGATCACCCCCGCGCGAGCGGGGAACAGAGCTTCACTGATTCGTCCAACATCGCATCGGTGGGATCACCCCCGCGCGAGCGGGGAACAGTCACGGAGGCGACATGAAGGCAGTTGATTGGTCGGATCACCCCCGCGCGAGCGGGGAACAGAATGATCTCGTCTTCCATTTCCTGCCCTTCCTCGGATCACCCCCGCGCGAGCGGGGAACAGGTTGTTTGTAGCTGCTGATGCCCGGCCGACGAAGGATCACCCCCGCGCGAGCGGGGAACAGAACTGGTCGGTTCCGAGGCTGATGGGATGGTTGGGATCACCCCCGCGCGAGCGGGGAACAGAACTGGTCGGTTCCGAGGCTGATGGGATGGTTGGGATCACCCCCGCGCGAGCGGGGAACAGTTCTTCGTGATGCTGCTGGTGTGCGTACTGAGGGGATCACCCCCGCGCGAGCGGGGAACAGTACAGCAACGCGCATTCCGTGATGCCCTGGACGGGATCACCCCCGCGCGAGCGGGGAACAGTCTATGGTGCTGAATTACGTGGTTCCGGTAGGGGGATCACCCCCGCGCGAGCGGGGAACAGATCACCACGGATTCGACGGCTGCCGGTGTGGTGGGATCACCCCCGCGCGAGCGGGGAACAGTCCTTACCTACAGAGTCCTCACGATTCCACTTCGGATCACCCCCGCGCGAGCGGGGAACAGTTTTCAAGGGCGTTCGCATGTAGGAAGGGGTTAGGATCACCCCCGCGCGAGCGGGGAACAGACGATGGTGGGCAGGACGAATGCGCAGTGGGCGGGATCACCCCCGCGCGAGCGGGGAACAGGGAAATCCGTGTACAGAGACGACGCGAAACGGCGGATCACCCCCGCGCGAGCGGGGAACAGAAATGCAGAAGATTCTTTCGATCATGTTTCTGAGGATCACCCCCGCGCGAGCGGGGAACAGAGGGAGTCCCGAGGATTGCCCAGAGCAATAAAAGGATCACCCCCGCGCGAGCGGGGAACAGGTCCAGGGTCCGGTGTCGCCGTCCGGTGACGCGGGATCACCCCCGCGCGAGCGGGGAACAGTCACCAGGAAACACCGTTACGACCCTTGTTCTAGGATCACCCCCGCGCGAGCGGGGAACAGATTCGCGCATGTCCCGCAGCTTGCGCCGTGTCAGGATCACCCCCGCGCGAGCGGGGAACAGTCGTGGACACCGTTATAACCCTGCTACGCATTCGGATCACCCCCGCGCGAGCGGGGAACAGCTCACCCTTCGGGATGTGGGCAAGGATGCCCCAGGATCACCCCCGCGCGAGCGGGGAACAGAACTAGTCAGTTAACCACGCACCGATGGCACACGGATCACCCCCGCGCGAGCGGGGAACAGGTCGGCGGCTAGGTCCATTGCGGTGGATACCCGGGATCACCCCCGCGCGAGCGGGGAACAGGCCGGCGATGGGCAGGACGAGGCCCGCGGCTGGGGATCACCCCCGCGCGAGCGGGGAACAGCGACTCGGGATCACCCGTCGCGCCGTTGCCGAAGGATCACCCCCGCGCGAGCGGGGAACAGCAGTCAGCGGCGTACTTCGCGCACAACGAGTTCGGATCACCCCCGCGCGAGCGGGGAACAGAGACGGGGGCGGTCTCGGGTGGCCGGCAGGCGTGGATCACCCCCGCGCGAGCGGGGAACAGCCGATCGCCGTCCCGATCGCGCTGAACGTCGGCGGATCACCCCCGCGCGAGCGGGGAACAGACGTAGGTCCGTCGGTGCGTGTCTTCCATGTGCGGATCACCCCCGCGCGAGCGGGGAACAGACGGTGCAGCAGACCGCCGCAGCGTTCTCCACCGGATCACCCCCGCGCGAGCGGGGAACAGAAGCTGATCCCGGCGTTCTCCGCCGCAGCGGGAGGATCACCCCCGCGCGAGCGGGGAACAGCTCGGCCTCGGTCATGCGGGGCACGGTGGTCACGGATCACCCCCGCGCGAGCGGGGAACAGTGCCCCGTACCCGTTACCGAAGGTGAACTCGTAGGATCACCCCCGCGCGAGCGGGGAACAGGACCACTGCTCGCCGCGGTCGCGGATGCCGATGGGATCACCCCCGCGCGAGCGGGGAACAGGCCCAAGGCAACCAGCGGCGGCTCGTCTTCAGCGGATCACCCCCGCGCGAGCGGGGAACAGCCCGACTGCGCCGACAACGGTCAGGGTGCCAACGGATCACCCCCGCGCGAGCGGGGAACAGGTGCGACTCGCCATCGGCGGCTCCCATCTCCCAGGATCACCCCCGCGCGAGCGGGGAACAGACCTCGACGGTGCGCGTCACTGCTCCGGCGTCCGGATCACCCCCGCGCGAGCGGGGAACAGACTCCTATTTACTGGCCTGCAAGGGTCCGGGCAGGTCACTTACATTCACTTCTCTTGCGGCCTCCTAGCGCCCATTCTGCGTTTCGCCGCTTTGCTCCATCCGGGGACGTAGCTCAGCGGGGCTGCTTCTTCTTCTCCGATACGACGCATCATCAGGGTGATGCCGTCGAAGTCGGTCGGCTGCCAATGATGGCCGTGGGTTCGGAACGACATACCTTGCTCGGAGCCATCTTGATAAATCATCAGCGCTCGACCGCGCCGCGATGACTCGACGGTACGAAGCCAGAGCAGCTCGCGTACTCGGCCTGAGACTCGGCCGACGAACACACCGGCTGCCACTTCGATCAGCCAGCGGGTGAGGTGTCCACGGAGGCCTGCTGGGCAAGCCGACAGCACTAGGACGACCATGGCTTCTCACCTTCCTTGAACTCGGTCGCATAGTCTGTGCTCGGGTCTAGGTAGACCACTCCTGCGGCGACGGTTTGCTCTTGGTCGTCCCAGAGGTAGAGCACGTCCGGCCCATCGTCTGCAACGTCGACACCCAACAGGAACTTGATGTCGGTAATGCAGCGCTTCATCAGCTTTGCCTCAACCATCGACTCACGCATCGCCTTGCGCACAAGAGCAGGCAGACTGTCGGGATCTGGACCTGCAGCTACCAGGTCGAAAGCGACCGGGATCGATGTTTCGGCCTTGTAGAGATCGGCGATGTCATAGACGAGGGACTTCTCATGTCCCGTGTGGACGAAACCCAGCCCCGGGGAGCAGCCCAGGGAGACGATGACGGCCTGGGTCGCGCCGTAGAGACACGAGTTCGCGGCCGAGAGCGCCTGATTGATTGGGTCAGCGTTGTCCCACGACTCCCGGTCGTAAGACCGTTTGCCCCACGACACCCCGGATCGCTCGGCGTGATATCGGTAAAGCCTCTGTACTCGAACGCCTTCCCGGCCGCGCAGCTGTTGCATGGTCATCCGCGACACGTCTTCACCCGGAAACCGCAAGCCGTACATTTTGCGGGCTACATCGAGCCGTTCGTTGCGATTACTGACCAATCTGGCTTGGGCATCCAGGAGAGAGGTCTGCGACGCCATCGACCGGCCGTGGGCGTAGTAGCGCACCCCGCGCTCACCCACCCAGACGGCGACAGTGCCGGAGTCTGCCATGAGAACCATTGTCTGATGAGTGACTGAAGTACCGGGCCCGATTAAGAGCGACGCAATCGCCGTGGCCGGCACATGAGCGGTGCCCCGAGCATCGGTGACGGTAATCGCGTTGTCCTCCCGGCTCAGAGAGCACCTCTCGACATACAGAAAGCTGATTCTGTCCTGGGCGCGTATCAGTTCGGGTAACGACGCCGGCGCCTGACCCGGTAGTCGCTTCACCCTTGGCGCGCCAAGGTCATCAATCCGCAGCCGTAGGCCTTACCTCGACCGATGCCAGCAGTCAGTGCGATTCGCAACCGCTCCGGATCGGTGACTTCGATGTTGCCTTCGTACCCGGCGAGAGCGAGGGTGACCTTGGATCCCTCGCGTTGAAAGACACGCTGGTCGAACCCGCTCAGGAGGACATCGGGCTCACCCGCGCTGGATGCTGGGATCGCGATGCCGAGGCTTTCTGTCCGCCTCAACAGCCAGTCCAGCTTCTGAGTGGCCGTGACATGACCGAAGACCCTCTTGCGCCCGTTCTCGGTCACGGTATGAGTCGGGTTCGCTCGGAGCCGGAAGGCCCAGCGCTGGCCGGTGTCGAGCTTGTGCAGCAGCGGCGCGTAGTCGCGGGTCTCCCAATGGGGTTTGCTCGGCCAGCCGGCCTGCTCCACCAGGTGGGTCAGGTCGGGTTCGGTGGGACTGAGCAGGTAGAGCCAGTGGTGAGGGCCGCTGGCATCCAGCCGCCATAGGATCCGGCCTGTGTCGCTGTGCTCAGCTGCTGGAAAGGCTGCCATCGTCGCGGCGTGCATCTTCTGCGGCGAGGCCATGAGCATCATGGCACCGCGGCGAGTGGCGTTGATCTCGAATCGGGTCAGGTAGTGGGTCATTGGGTTTCGCCTTAGAGGAGGTCGAAGGGGTCGTGGCCGGGGACCGTCACCGTGTTGACCGGGGGTATCCGGAGCGCCGATGGCTCCTCGTTCTCGGTGGCCGTAGACACGGTGACTGAGGAGCGCAGCACCGATCGCCACCCGTACTCACGTCGGATGGGATCGAAGCTGACCGGTTCGTCACGGCGCACCTCTGATCCTCGGGTTCCGGGGGCGCAATCGATGATGGTCTCCAAGGTGACTTTAGCGTCGGCACGGCTGCGTACCCGTTCGGTGACGAGCCAGGGGGTCTGTTCCAGTACTGTGCTCATCTCGTCGCCGAACACACCGAGTAGCAGTCTGCGAGCTGGGACGCACGAACGACGGCCCAAGCTGAGCGGGAACACCGGGTGGCTCAGCGCGTCCGCCATACCTTCGATCAGGTTCTGGCCTCCCTCGATGGCTACCAGGAATACCGCGTCGGAAAGGTAGAAGCGCTCTGATAGCTGCGTGACACCCTTGCCGCCGGTAGTCACCAACGCGGTGTGGTAGTCCCGCATCATGGTTCCCGGCTGGTCGATCCGCACTCCTAGCCGGATGGCGGCGAGATTCTCGATGGAGTCCGACCGGCGACGTCCGGCGGCGGCCGCCAGCAATCCGACGATGCCGGACTTGGTGGGTGCGTCATCGGTGGTGCGTCGACTGAACCGGCTGGCCGAGCCCCAGGACTGCATGGGGCCGGCCAGCTGCAGGGCCAGCGTGCTCACCGCGCTCATCCGGCCAGGCGCGCGGCCAGCACTGAGCCGATCTCGGCGAGGACGTCAGTCATCGGCTGCCGCGCACCCAGAGCAGACAGCGCCTGGGCGACCTCGGAACGAGCGATCACCCAGGTCTGCACGGGGGGCATCCCGAACACCCCGTCCATGTCGGTGGCGTGTTCGGCCAGTGCGACCGCGGATGCGGTGATGCGCCCGGCAGTGGAGGTCACCGGGGTCTCGAAGGCACCGACGTAGCTGATGGATTGGTCGCAGCGCAGTGTTATGACCACCGCGTCCGGCAGGGTGCGGTTGGCGAAGGTGTTCTGTTTGCCCGACGGCATCGAGGTCAGCATCGAGCGCAGAAAGGTCTGGGCACCGGCTACGGTGACGTCCGATTCACCGAGCATCTGCGCCAACCGGTCGACGTCGAGAGTGGCGTAGCGGTAGAGGGTTGCGGAGTTGAACTCGATGACGCCGAGCATCCCGGCGCCACCCGATTCCTCGCTCGGTTTGCGCTCGTCGACGGCCGTGTAGTAGTCGAATTCGGTTGCTACCGGGTGAGTAGACAGGGCGTGTGCGACTTGACAGGCGGCATCAGTATTGAGGTCTGGATTGGACGCGACCATCCGGCCGAAGAGCGCGATATCGATGGAATGCTGCGTGTCAGCCAGCCTAATAGCCGTCTTTTTCTCGGGCTTGCCACCAGCGGTCCGGACCTCCAGAGCGTAAGCAGCGAGGGCCTGGACCTGGGCGATCGAGAGGAAGGCCAAGGCGTCAGCCTCGGCGATCGATTTGTCGGACTCGGTCTTGCGGGCCTTCTTCGGAACCTTGTTCCCGATACCGGCGGCGTTGAGGACGTCGGCGGCCATGTCGAGAGCGTCGTCCATCTCGGTGTCCGGAGACGCAACGACCATCGCTTCGGCAACCATCTCGACCAGCCGTTTGGTACGCACGCCGACTTCGGAGGGAGCGAGCGTGGCAGTGAAATCCAGTCGGATGGCACGCTTCCAACTCTGGCTGGAGACCCGGGCGCGGCGCACGCCGCCGTACATCGCCGACTTCGGCGAGCCGGAGTCGTCACGGTTGAGGTTGCTCGGCGGCACGGTCTGGATCACGTGCACGTCCAAGATAGAACGGGTGGTCGTCATGATGCGTCCTTCACGGTCTCGGTGTTCTCGATGGTGGGGGTGGTGGTCTTGGGCTTTTCAGGTCTGATGTAGAAGTCGCGGGCCCAGTTGAGGCGGACCTGATCGACGGCATGGGGGTTCTGCACCCGGTATAGGTCGGCGGCCAGCCGGCCGTAGTCCAGGCCGACCGACTCGCCGGAGAGCAGGGTCACCAGTCCGCGCAGGTGGTACTCAATCTCCGACATCTCCACGGCGGTTGCCAGTGCACCAAAACGCCGTGCCACGCCATTGGTTGCCAGCTCCGCACTGTCAATGGCGGGGCTGCTGAGCCGAGCCACCGCACGACCCAGGCCGGTGCCAGCGACATGCATCGGCGCGGAATTGCCTCGTTGGTGCAACGCGTACAGGCCCATTGCGGTGTGCACCGCGATCTCCTCCGCGCTCGGGCTGGAGTCATAGCGTTCGGGCGAGACTCCCTCCAGAGTCAGCTCCCACACTTCCGCCACCGACCCAGCCCTGCGACCGACGGCTCGGCGGAGCTTGGCCAGATCTGCCTGCGCTGACTGGGATCCGGCCAGGAACTGTTTCTGCAACGCTGCGACGCGGAAGCCGACCAGGTCGTTGATACGGCTCGCTCGGGTGCCGGGAGCCCGAGCCACCTCGGCGCGCTCGGTACCTCCGGTCTGGGTGGGCTCAGGCATGTACGGGCTCCTTGGTTTGCGAGTCAGTGGTGGGTAGGTCGGTCCTGGGTAGATAGGTGTTGAGGTGCTGATCGAAGACTTTCTGCGCCAGCGGAATGCACATCAGGTGCATCGGACGTTGCATCACCGTCTGCGGCGGAGCTGTGCGGGCCAACTCAGCTGCGATGTTCCGGACAACTCGCCTGACTGTGGTGGACCATTCGGCACGCGCGGCAGGGAGAGCCGGTTCGTCGTGAAGGGACGCGACCCAGGTGCGGAACGGCGCATCCAGGGCGGCATATCCGGCGGCTGCGGCCTCGGCCCTGGCTGCGGCCATCCTGGTCTTGCCCGAGTCCCCCGGCGCGTCACCGACCTCGGCCTTGGCGATGTTCTCGCCGAGAATCCCCAGTGCCCAGCACACCTTGCTCGCCACATCGACGGCCCACTCGACCGCCCGACCCATCTGCGGATGATCTTCCGAAAGGACGACGAGGTTCAGCGAGTAGGCGTCGTCGATGATCTCGGCAACGGTCGCGTTCTGCGTTCCGTAAACCACGCCGACGGCATGCAGTCGCACGATGAAGTCGCCGGGCAGCGTTTCGAGCACGCTGAGCTTTGACAGCCACTGGACCACACCGGGAACCCTGCTGCGAGGGTTGCCGCTGCTGGATTGGGGCTGCGTGACGTTGGGCAGCACCGAGGCGATGCCCCGCCAGAACGAGCGGCCGGGATCGTGGCGTGCGGGCAGGTAGTACGGGATTTTGCCGGTGGCCTTGGCCTGGTTTTCGCTGTAGTACCAGCCCGTCATCGGTTCGACGTCGTACTGGTTGACCAGTACTGCCCGGTCCCCGTTGGCGATCAGTACCCCAGTGACTCGCTCCCCTTCGACCGCCAAACGGATACGGGCCTTCTGCCAGGTGTAGGCACTGACGGGTCCTAGCGGATAGGGCCGCGTTGCCGCGGCAGCGGTCTGAGGTTGGGTCTCCCACGGCGGCAGATCCGGATCGGCCTCGGCTTCACGTTGGTAACCCACCAAGTTCAGCAACAGGGTTTCCCGCAGGTTCGAACCTTCCGCGAACAGTCCGCCGAGCCCACCAGCCCAACCGGTCCCGATCGGGTATCCCTTGCCGGCCTTGACGCGATCATCGCCGACAGCGGCGGACTTGATGCCCGAGGTCTCGAACGCCTGGGCGTGCACCACCCAGCGAGCAGCCTCGGCCAACCCGATCGACGCCAGCGCCGTGCCCGAGCGAGTGGTCTGAAATGGGATACCGTTCGGAACGTCGGCGATGAGGGATTCCAGACCGGTCACCTCGTTGTTGGAGGTGTGCAGATCCGCGACCTGAAAGAACGGCGCGGTCGTGCTCAGCAAGTCGAAACGGTCACGGTGCCGGGCGAGATAATCGGTGATCTCAGAGATCGGCAGTGTCTCCGCTGTCCACAGATCTTTCCAGGAGTCGGAGGTCACCGTGCCGCCGATTGCTCGATAGAGGATCGCCAACAGCAGCCGGGTCACTGCGAAACCAGTGGTGGATAGTTCTCCGGTGATGGCGCGGGCTTGGGGTGCCAAGGCGAAGGCATCGGCCAGCGACACCTCGCGGGTCGTGCCATCGAGCAGGTGCATCATCACCCACGGTTGGGTGGTGAGGTCGAACGCGGGCGTGCTGGTGTTCACGACGGTCCTCTCATGTTGGCATCACTGTGCATGTGGGGCGGGGGAGTAGCGGTCTGTGCTGTCTTGGCCACGGCTAAGCCGGCGTCGAGGTCATAGGTGACGAGCTGACCGAGCACCTGCGCCGAAAGCTCAGGTCCTAGTACCAGCACCAATTCGCCTTGGAGCAGGTACTGGCCCTCGGCCTGGAAGGAGTCGATCCGGTCACGCTCCAACACCCCGATCACCATGTCCGCAACGCCGGGATGCGACAGCGACCGAGGCAGGCTCAGCGAGCACGAGGCAATGGCCTGAGCGAACCGGCGACCAATCGGCTCGGTGATCGGGATGCGGCGCCCGCTGAACTCACCGATGCCTGGCAACGTCCGCAGGGTGCCGTCGGCATCGCGTTGGACCACGATGACCTCAATGGTCTCGTCGGTGTCACGCACTTGCCCGCGCCCAGCGGCCGAGTCCTCATCGGCGCTGTCGCCGGCGACATCGAGCCAGTCCAGCAGGTCTGTGCTGTCCGGGGATCCCAGCCGCATCTTTTCAGCCTGCTGTCTCTTATGTGCCTGCTGGCTGTCGTGGGTGACCCTTGCCTTATCGAGCGTCGCAGTCCAGCTGGACGGGCAGATATCTGTGTTGCCATAGACCGATTGGACGAGCGGCGCGATGTCACCCGGCAGGCACAGGGCCTGACCGTCGAGGTAAGGCGTCAGCGCGGCCAGCGTTCTGTAGAGCACGTACGGGCTGTAGATGTAGCGTGCGCTGCGGCCGATTTTCGGCGGCTCAGACTGCCAGTTGTCGATGTCGGTTACCAGGCACACTGGTGTCCGCAACCGCGGGGCACGTTCGGATTGGTTCTCGCCGCGACGATGGCGATGCAACCGTCCCATCCGCTGCAACATCAGGTCCACCGGCGCCAGATCGGTGACCATGACGTCGAAGTCGACGTCCAGGCTCTGCTCGATCACCTGGCTGCCTACGACGACATGGCGTGCGCCGATGCGTACGGCGGTGCCGGTATCTTTCTCGATGTCGGTGGGACCGAACAGCTTGAGCAGCTTGTCGTCGAGCCGTGCACGGTGGGCGTCGACGAAGCGTGAGTGGGCCACGATCACTTCGGTATCGGGCATCAGTCGCCGCAGGTTCTCAGCGGTCTTCTGGACCCGGGCGACGGTGTTGCGGATGACCACCGCGGCGCCGCCCTCGGCCAGCTCGGCGTTCAGTCTCTCGGCCAGCAGGGTGGTTTCTTCGTCTTCGGTGAAGCGCTCGACGGTGATGCGGGAGGCGCGCTCCGATGCCGGCACGGCGCGAACGATGGCAGAACCGCCGGTGCTTGCCACCACCACCGGGTAGCCGATGTCGCCTGCCAGCTGGGGGTAGTCCCTGCCAGCCAGCATCGAGCGCACACCCGGCCGGTCTGCGCGGCCACGCTCGTAGGCAGCGATCATCTGCTGGCGGCGGGTGGAAGGCAAGGTGGCTGACAGCACCACGACGGGCACCCGGTACGCCCCCAACCATTCCAGGGCTCTATCGAGGTAGACCGACATATAGACGTCGTACGCGTGGGCCTCATCGAGGATGACGACCTTGCTGGCAAGGCCGAGGTGGCGCAGCACCAGGTGTTTGCTCTTGAGTGCGGCGAACAGCAGCTGATCCACGGTGCCGACGGCGAAGTTGGCCAGCATCGCCTTCTTGCGCCCGGTCATCCAGCGGTGCACTGCCAGCCGGGTGTCGGCCGGGGTATCGGTGGTTCGATCGGTTTCTTCGGTCTGGCCCGAGCGGGGGATCCCTGCGAACCGGTCGTCCAGAGCCGCCTTGCCGTGCACCAACATCACCGATGCCGGGGTGCCGTGCCCGGTACCGGTGATGGCGTCGAGCCAGGTCATGGTGCGAGCGAATATCGCCGACGCGGTGGCCCGGGTGGGCAGTGCGATGTAGAGGCCGGCCGCTCCGGTACGCGCGGCGAGGGTCTCGGCAGCCAGCAGGGCCGCTTCGGTCTTGCCCTCGCCCATCGGGGCCTCGACGATGATCATGCCTGGTTCTGGCACTGAGCGGGCAATCTCGACGACCTCGCGTTGGATCGGACGCGGCTGAGCCCCAGCGGGCACCGTGAACCGGTCGGCGAATCCGTCGAGGACATCGGCTTTCTCAGCACGCCATGGCTCGGGGAGTCGCAGCGCATCCATCGCTCGCTCAACCCTGTCCGCCTCGACAAAGCAGTCACCGTAGGCAAACTGATCGAAACCGCTGGCCACCCAGTCGGACATGATCACCCCGGCGGTCAACAGGGTCTGTGCCACCGCCGGAAGGCGCACATTGCCCCAGGACTCGATCCGACCGGCCACGTCGCAAACCCGCAATGAGCGTTCCAGGTACTCGATCCGCACATCGGACCAGAGACCCTCCCCCAGCAACTCGGGTTCGCCGGCAGAGGCCTTGGCCTGTTGGGAAGTTGGTGGTCTGCCGTGATGGCCGCCGACTACCAGCGCTGCCGGGAGAACGGCGCGGCGTGACCATCCGTACGCACCGAGCCAATCGCTCAGGGACCGGTAAGAGGCCAGTTCATGCCGATACGTAGACCGCTTTCCCCATACGTAAGACAGGTCACCGAAGTCAAATCCCTCGTCTGCCATGCCACGCACCAGCGCGTGTTGGATCCGAGAACTGCCTCGGTGCTCGAGCTGGATTGCAAAGGCCGGGGAAACCTTGCCGATGTCATGGATTCCAGCCAGCCACACCAGCAGGGCTCGGCCATCGTCGAGTCCGCCGGGCAGTTCCGTTGAGATCAGAGTCTTGACGTTGGCCGAGAGCCAATCGTCCCAGATCCGGGCGGCCACGGCTGCCGAGTCGTCCAGGTGCTGCCACAGCGGCATCCACTCGCCTGTTTCGCGATTCGTCTTGGCCCACACCGATAGCGCAGCAGCGCTCAACTCCGAACTCATCACCTCACCAGCACAAACATAGATGCTTCCCCCGAATCCGATCTTCTGCCAACTACGGGGCAGTGTGCCGGATACCACCGACACTTTCGCGGCGACAGGCGGATTCATCGACGGTGGCAGCCAGCGACCCTAACCACAGCGGGTAGCTCGCGATCTACGCGCGCTGACTGAGTCCAGCGGGAGGTGTATGACGTCGTGCCCGCAAATGCTGAGACTCCCTGGCCGTCGGTGCGCACCATGCCGCACTGGCTCCTGACCAGAGGCTGTCCTTGGGCTCAGGCACCGGTGTCACTGCGCTGATGTCGCGGCGACCCTCAGGGCACGTTTACAGGCGGGCGTCGGTGGCGGCGTCCGGCACGCCCTCGAAGAAGCGGTCGAGGACCTGCCCGAACACCGGCTCGTCGGGCAGCGCTCGCAGGAACAGGGTCATGGACGAGTGCAGCTTCTGTGCGTCGATGCCGCCGAAGACCTGTTCCGCGCTGCCAGCCTCCGTAGCCGCGACAACGGCGGCGCACTCCAGCAGCCGTGGACCGAGAACCGGGTGCGCGGCATAGGCCCGCGCCTCCTCGAGTGAGGTGATGGCGTACCTGCGTGAGGTGGGGCTCTGGCCCAGGCCGGCGATCTGCGGAAAGACGAACCACATCCAGTGGCTGGTCTTGCGGCCTCGCTCCAACTCAGCGAGCGCCCGGCCGTAGGTGCCGCCCTGGTCCTGCGCGGTGACGAAGCGCTCCAGATCGTACGGATCGTCCATCGTGCTGCCACCCCTTCGCTACCACGCCCCGAGCACCAACTTAGGGGATGCCCGGGGCGTGGTAGCGAGTTCAGTCGCCCTTGACGTTGACGATCTGGTGCGTACAAGGGCAGCTTGTACAACAGCGAGGCCTCCAACGGCATATCTGGCGGCCCCATGCCCGGGGGTCTAGCCTCGACGCCCAGGAGGTTCATCTGATGAAGACGCTCATCATCGTGATAATCGTGATCGTCGTGGTGCTCGCGCTGCTGGCCTTGGTGGTGCTGCCGCGGATGCGCGCGAAGGCGACCGTACGCAAGCAGGCCGAAGCCCAGGAGCACCTGGCCAGCGCGCAGGAGCGGTCCGCCGAGGCGGAGCGGGCTCAGGCGGCCGCCGACGAGCAGGCGGCGCGCGCCCGGCGCGAGCGCGCCGACGCCGAGTTGCGGGCAGCGGACAACGAGCGTGAGGCAGCGGAGCGGGCTGCCGAGGCGCAGCGCCAGCGCGCCGAGGCCGAGCAACTGCAGAGCCGCGCGGCCAAGTTGGACCCACGGCTGCGGGATCAGGATCCGCGCGTCGGCGACTGACCGCGGGTAGCCGCGCGGGCATTAGGGTGGAGCCCGGTGCGCCGGGAAGTCTGGTCGGCAATGGTTCAACCATGTCCGGACCTGGCTGAGGAGCACGATGACCGACACCTATCCCTATGCGTGGCTGCTCGCGCTGATTGCGGCGGTGGGGCTCGCCGCCCTGCTGTCGAATCGGGTCACCGCCCGGCTCCGGGTTCCGGCACCGGCTCTCATGCTGGGAGCCGCCGCGGTCGCGGTGAAGGTGGTGCCGCCGCTGCACACGCCTTCCGAGCAGACCGTCAACCGGTTGGTGACGGTGGCTCTCGTCGTGCTGCTCTTCGACGGCGGCATGCACATCGGGTGGCCGCGGTTCCGAGCGGCGGCCCGCTCGATCGCCGTCGTCGGCGTGCTGGGAACGTTCCTGACCGCGGCCGGCGCGGCGCTGTTCCTGCATTTGGTGGTCGGTCTGGACTGGTACCCGGCCCTGCTCGTCGCCACGGCGGTTGCGCCCACCGATCCCGCGGTGGTGTTCTCGGTACTCGGGCAGCGTGAGATCGCGGGCCCGAGCGGCACGATCCTGGAAGGGGAATCCGGCGCCAACGACCCGGTCGGCATCGCGTTGATGGCGAGCCTGCTGTCGGCCGGTGGGCTGTCCGGCGCGGCGTTCGGGCAGGTCGGCGGCCAGTTCCTGCTGCAGATGGGCGTCGGCGCGGCCGTCGGGGTGGTTGGCGGCCGCGCGATGCTGTGGTTCATGCGCCACGTCCCGCTACCCGGCGAAGGCCTCTATCCGCTGCGCACGCTGGCGTGCGCGCTGGCGCTGTTCGGGCTGGCGACCGTCGCGCACGGCTCGGGCTTTCTGGCCGTGTTCATCGCGGGAATCCTTATCGGCGAGGAGCGCGCACCGTACAAGCGCGAGATCGAGCACTTCCACTCAGCACTGGCCAGTCTCGGTGAGATCGTGGCCTTCGTGGTGCTCGGCCTGACGGTCGACCTTGCCGAGTTGACCCGGCTCGACGTGTGGCTGCCCGGTCTGGCGCTGGGGCTTGCGCTCGCGCTGGTGCTGCGGCCGGTGCTGGTGGCCCCGTGCCTGGCCGGCGCCGGTTTGAATCGCAACGAGAAGGGCTTCGTGTTGTTCTCCGGCTTGAAGGGGGCGGTGCCGATCCTGCTCGGTAGCTTCCTGCTCGCCTCGCATCTCGCCGATGCCGAGCGGTTGTACGCCATCGTGGTGGTGGTCGTGATCTTCTCGGTGGTGGTCCAGGGCAGCCTGGTGCCGACGGCCGCCAAGCTGCTCCGGGTACCGATGCGCATGGTTGAGCCGGAGCCCTGGACGCTGGGCGTCCGGCTGCGCGACGAGCCGAACGGAGTGCAGCGGCTGACCGTGGCCGACGGCTCGATCGCGGCCGGTCGGACCATCCGCGAGCTGAGCGACCTTCCCGAGAACGCCTGGGTGAGCTTCCTCGTCCGGGACGGGCAACTGGTGCCGGTGAGCGCGCGTACCCGGTTACGTGCCGGCGATGACGCCCTGGTGCTGGCCGATCCCGGGGTGGCCGGAGCGCTGCGCCGGGTGTTCGAGCAGCCCGTGCGCGATCCGGCCGACTGAGCTGATCCATGCGGCTCAGCTGATCCATGCGGCTCAGCTGATCCAGCGGGCCGAGCTGATCCGGCCGGCTGAGCTGATCCGGCTGGCTGAGCTATGGCACCGTCCGGTTCCAGCGGACCCACACCGCCGCGGATTTGCGGAACACCAACCCAGACGGCTCGACCGTCCGGGCCGGATCGAGCCGCACTCCCGGCAGCGCCAGCAAGGCCCGGGCCGCCGTCCGGGTTTCCAGCCGGGCCAGGTGCGCGCCGAGGCACACATGCGGTCCCTGGGCGAAGGCCAGTTGCTTGCGCAGGTTGGGACGGCCGGGGTCGAATCGATCGGGATGCTCGAAGACCGCCGGATCCCGGTTGGCGCCCGCCAGCGACACCACCACCAGCTCGCCGCGGCGGATGCGGACACCGGCGATCTCACTGTCCCTGGTGGCGTAGCGGTCGACCACGGCGGCGGCCGGCTCCAGCCGCAGCGATTCCTCGATGGCCGCGTCGAGCAGGTCGTTCTCATGCAGCAGCGCGGCAGGGTCGAAACCCTCCCGCAGCAGGTGCAGAACCAGGTTGGTGATCATGCCCTCAGTGGTCTCGATACCACCGAAGAGCAGCACGGCGATGTCAGAGAGCAACTCGGTCGACGTGAGCGTGCCGGCCGTCGCCGCGACCTCGCCGAGAAAGCTGGAGGCACCGGCGGTGGCAATGGTCGAGCGGACGGCGTCGGTCAGCGCCGCATAGGCGAGCCGGCTGCCCTCGGGAACTCCGGAGCCACTCGTCACGGCCGCGACGGCGGCGACGATGTCGGTGTACCAAGTGAGCAGTTGCCCGACGTCGATCGCCTTCAGGCCCAGCGCCCGTTGCATGCACGCCGCGGCCAGCGGGCCGGCGATCGCGGTCCTGATCTCGGCTTCGCCCGCCGGCGCGACGGCGGCGACCAGCCGGGTGGCCTCGGTGTCGACGAAGTCCACGAAGTGCGCCCGCGTCGAGCGAGGCGTGAACGGTGAGACGAACGGTTGGCGGTGCCGGTCGTGCTCCGCGCCGTCGGTGGACAGCATGCTCGGCCCGACGACCCGGCTGGTGCTGAAACGCGGGTCGTCGACGGTGAACGTGCCGGCGTCGCGCATCACGCGTACTGCTGCCGCGTGCCCGACCACCAGCCATCCGCCCAGCGAGTCCACCCAGGCCAGCGGCGCCGTGCTGCGGATGCTCGCGAGCGCCGGATGTGGATCGCGCGTCAGGACGTCCAGGGTGGGCCAGGCAACCGGCGTCGTCATGGACGCCAGTGTGGCAGGACCGCGCGGCTGGGCAGGAGCTGCGGCCCACTGCGTGAGGTAAGAGTTAGCTTAACTTGAATGGCAGGGTCTGCGGCCGATGGACAGGTTATGGGTTCGAAGACACCAAGACGCGACGGCTTCGAGTCACGCCTCTTTCTTGTCTACGCGGTGGCCAGCTTCGTCCCGGTGCTCCTGCTCGGTCTCATCCTGGTTCGCAATGACCAGCACACCGGCCTGGCCTGGGGACTGCAGCAGGGCCGCGCGCAGGCCGCGGTGATCGAAGAGACCGCCATCGCGCCGGCCCTGGGTAGCCATGACCTGGGCGAGGGCCTGAGCCAGACCGAGGTCGGCAATCTTCGGCAGGCAACCGACCTCGCTGTCTTCTCGGGCTCCGTGACACGCCTGCGGGTGCGTAGCTTCAGCGGCGGCGTGGTGTTCTCCGACGACGGCTCGCGCGAGCATGCACTGAGCCGCGATCAGCCCGCTTTCCAGGCGGCAATGGTCGGAAAGGTGAGCGCGGATGTCATCACGGACCCGCTCGACGGCGCCGGCAAGGTGATCCGGGTGGTGCAGCCCATCACACCGACCTCGACCGGTCAGGCAACCGGAATCCTGGAGATCTACCTGCCCTACGGGCTGATCGCCCACGCCGTCGACCGGCAACTCGGCAGCACCTACCTGCGATTGGCAATCGGTCTCGGCGCTCTCTACGCGGTGCTGGCGTTGATCTCGTGGTCCAGCACGCGCCGGCTGCGCCGGCACGCCGCCGAACGGCACTACCAGGCGCTGCACGATCCGCTCACCGGGCTCCCGAACCGGGAGTGGTTCCGGGTCCGGGCCGACACGGCCCTGCACAAGGACGAATGCGGCGCGCTGGTGCTGGCGGACCTGGACAACTTCAAGCAGGTGAACGACAGCCTCGGCCACCACGCAGGGGACGAGCTGCTGACCATCGTGGCGCATCGGCTCAGCGCGACTCTGCGCACCGACGACACCGTCGCCCGCCTCGGTGGGGACGAGTTCGGCCTGCTGCTGCCGGGGTTCGCCGACTCAGCGCAGGCCGTCCGACTGCTGGACGAGATCCGCGTCGCGCTGGCCGAAGAGATCGTCATCGACAACGTCAGCCTCAGCATCGAGGCCAGCTTCGGGATCGCGATGTATCCCGAGCACGGGCGCAGCGTAGAAGACCTGCTGAAGCGCGCGGATGCTGCTATGTATCAGGGCAAACGCGGAACCGCGAGAATCGTTGTCTATGAGGAGCACAAGGCTCCGCTCGGCAGTTCGGGACTGATCCTGCAGGGCGAGCTGCGGCATGCCATCGACCAGGATGAGCTGGCGCTGTACTACCAGCCACAAATAGAACTTGTAACAGGTGCGATCTACGGGGTCGAGGCACTGGTGCGCTGGCAGCATCCCACCCGGGGCCTCATCCCGCCGGGCGATTTCGTTCCCACGGCAGAGCTGTCCGGTCTGATCGAGCCGCTCACCGCGTGGGTGTTGCGCCGCGCACTGGCGGATCAGCGCGAATGGTCCGACCTCGGTGTGAACTGGCGGGTCTCGGTCAACGTCTCGGCCCGCAATCTGTCCTCGGCCGCGTTCGCCGCGCAGGTGCTCGATATCATCGCGGCGGCGGGGGCGAACCCCCGTGACCTGTGCCTGGAAGTGACCGAAACCGCCCTGACGACCAACCCGGAGGCGGCCTCGGCGTCGGTGACCGCGCTCAGCAATGCCGGTGTCGCCATCTCGATCGACGACTTCGGCACCGGCTACACCAGCCTCTGGCAGGTGCGATCGCTTCCCGTCGACGAGGTGAAGATCGACCGGACCTTCGTCAAGGACGTCAGTACGTCCGAGGCCGATCGCTCAATCGTGCAGGCCATCATCGGCCTGAGCCATGGCCTCGGCTGCACCGTGACGGCCGAGGGTGTGGAGTCCGCGGCGGCGGCGCTCTGGCTGAAGGTCGCAGGTTGTGACTCCGCCCAGGGCTACCACTACGCCAGGCCCAAACCCTGGCAGGAGCTGCTGTCCGAGCACCACGGCCCAGTTGATGCAGGGGGAACGACGCCGCAGGACAGCACGGAGGTACTGCGGTGACCCGGCTCTCGCGGCATGCCCGGACGCTCGCTGCGGCTGTTGTCTGCCTGCTCGCCGCGGGGTGCGCCCAGCACCCGGTCCACGTGAGGCAGCCCGCGCCGGTGATCGGCGAGGACACCGCCCTGCACAACCGGCTGCCTACCGCGATCCGCCAGGGCGGCGTGCTCCGGATAGCCACTGACGCCTCGTACGCGCCGGCCTCCTCCTTCGCCTCGGACGGCCACACCATCGTCGGGTTCGAGCCGGATCTCGGGCAAGCCCTCGGCCAGGTGCTGGGAGTGGCGGTGGTTTTCACCAATCACAGCTTCGATTCGCTGCCCGGGCTCGTCACCAGCCACTCCGTGGACCTGGTCATGAGCGCGGTCACCGATACCCGTGAACGCGAGAAGGAGGTCGATTTCATCGATTACTTCGTCGCCGGGACCTCGATCGTCGTCCAGCGCGGAAACCCGAAGGGCATCGGGGAGTTGAGCACCCTGTGCGGACACGTGGTGGCCCTGGAACGGGGCACCGTGCAGGTCGGCCTGGTGGCAAGGTCTCAGCACAACTGCCTCGGCCGGCCCATCATCACCAGGCTCTATGACAACAACACCGACGCGCTCGTGCAGGTACGCACCGGCCGCGCTGACGCCCAGCTCAGCGACTACCCGTCGGCCGCCGCGCTGGTCAATGACGCGCGCACCGGCGCCTACTATCAGCTGGCCTCGACGGCTCAGTACGAGCCCGGTCCGTACGGAATAGCCGTGGCAAAAGACAACCAGGCACTGCGCGGGGCCGTTGCCGACGCCCTTCGGTGGTTGGTGTCCAGCGGCCAGTACCGTCAGATCCTCAGGCGCTGGGGTGTCGAGGCGGGCGCGATCAGCCGGGTTTCGCTCAACGCCGGCCGGCGGGCGTAGCTGTCAGCCGCCGCCGACCGCGTCATCGACGGGCGTATTGAGGGCCTGTCCACCCGGGCTCAGCTGCGGGACGCCCTGCAACGCCGCCAGAACTGAGGCCCGGACGAGGGCGGCTCAGACCGCCACCTCGAAGACGAGTTCGAGCCCGTCGCGGTCGTCCCACTGCTCGCCGACCTGCCGGAGCCCCTGCTCGCTCACCAGCAGCCGGGACGGGAGGTTATCGGGGCTGATGGTCGCCCGGACGGTGCGGACGGCCGGCTCGGCCGTAGCCCGCTGGAGCAGGGCCGCCAGGGCGGCTCGGCCGTAGCCCTGGCGGCGATAGGCCGGGTCGATGGCGTAGCCGACCTCGACCAGGCCGGCCTCGTCCGGTGGGCCGTGGTAGCCGGCGTGCCCGACGACCACCAGCCGGTCCTCGTCCAGAACCGCCCGGGCTATCCAGTCGGCGCTCGCCGGGTCGTGCCGCAGCTGCTCCCGCCGCAGGCTCCACAGGTAGCCCCATTGCGGATCGGTGAAATAGCCGGTCAGCGGCGCCGCGGCCGCTCGGCTGGCACCATCGAGGTCGCCGGCCGCCAGCAGCTCCAGGACGTCCGGACCGAGCCGGACCAGCCGTACCCGCTTGGGGTGCGGGTCGGGCGCGCGGTCACGGCGGTAGGCCATCGTCAGCGCCGGTACTGGCCGTGCTCGCGGGCCAGCTGTTCCAACCGCGCGAGCCGGGTGCCACCGCCGACGATGGGGACGGCCGACAGCAGTCCCAGCAGGGCCGCTGTCCTGAGACCATTGGCTGCGTTGTGCATATCCGTGCAACGACCGGGGGAGCCGCCAGTTCCGGGGGGTCAGAGCTTGTAACGGGCGTCCGGCCGCATGCGGGTGACAGTGCGGGGGCGGCGGTCGCTGAAGAATGGGTGGAGTCGTGCATCGAGAGGAACACCATGACGCAGAGCCCTGATCAGCTTCCCGGCGTGCCCGGCACGGGCGTGCTGCTTGCTGGTCGCTACCGGCTCACGGCCCGGATCGGGCGCGGCGGCACGGCGGACGTCTTCGAGGCGCGCGACGAGCTGCTGCACCGGGCCGTCGCGGTGAAGCTGTTCCGGGTGGACAGCCCCGCGGGCGCGGACCGCCGCCGGGTGCAGGCAGAGGCGCGGACACTGGCCTCCCTGCGGCATCCGGGCCTGGTCGCGGTGTACGACGCGGGAACCCTCGGCGGTGAGGACGACGGCACGCCGTTCCTGGTCATGGAGCTGGTGAGGGGGCCGTCACTGCTCAAGCGCCTGGCGGACGGGCCGCTCTCGGACGTGCAGGCCGCGCTGGCCGGGGCAGAGGTGGCCGGAACCCTCGGCTACGTGCACAGCCTCGGCATCGTCCACCGGGACGTCAAACCGGCCAACATCCTGCTGGACGAGCCCACGGCGGGTCGCTCCACCTTCGCTGCCAAGCTGACCGACTTCGGCATCGCCAGGCTGCTCGACAGCACCCGCATGACGATGGAGGGGATGACCATCGGGACGGCGAACTACCTCAGCCCGGAACAGGCCGAGGCTGGTTCGGTCGGTGCGGCCAGTGACCTCTACTCACTCGGCCTGGTGCTGATCGAGTGCCTGACCGGCCAGGTGGCGTTTCCCGGGGTGGGGGTGGAGGCCGCGCTGGCCAGGCTGCACCGGCAGCCGCAGGTTCCGCGGGAGTTCGGACCAGCCTGGGCCGGCCTGCTCACCGCGTTGACCGCCCGTGATCCGAACTCGCGCCCGACCGCGTTGCAGGCCGCGAGCCGGCTGCGGGTGCTGGCCGGTCAGCCGGCCGACGCCGGCGTTCCCGGGGTTCCCGGCATCGATCGGGGTGACCTCGAAGCCGCCTCGACCCAGCTGCTCACCCCCGTCCGGACGGGGGTGAGCGCATTCGCCCCGCAGTCCCACGTCCCGGCACCGGACGGCCCAGCTGACCGCACGTACGTCGTACCGTCGTACGCTGTCGCGCCGGACGAGGACGCACGGCACAACGCGACCGACAGCGCCCGTGCCCGTCGGCGGGTGTCGCCGTGGCTCTACTTCGCGGCCGGGATCGTCGCCCTCATCGGAATCGGCATCGTCCTGGTGTCGGGGTCCCTGAACTCCGGCGGCGGGTCCGCGCCACCGCCGAGCTATCCCACGGTGCCCGGCCAGCTCGGGCAGGATCTGCAGCGACTTCAGGAGACAGTCCGATGAGCCGGTGGACGAGTGCCCGGCTGAGCGTGACCGCGGCCGTCCTCGCGGTGACGGCCCTCGCTGGCTGCGGTGGCGGCAAGACCGCCGAGAACGGCATGGCCACCGGCGTGCGGTCGGAGTTGCGCGGCGATGTGCTGACCCTGAGCCAGGCCGCGGCGAGGGGCGACCGGACGCGGGCCGAAGCCGCTCTGGCCGCCCTGAACGCCGACCTGGCTGCCGCCCGGGCCGCAGGCACGCTGACCGAGGCGCGGATGCGCGAGATCCAGCAGGCCGCGGCGAAGGTCCGGGCCGACCTCGGCGCGCTGTCCACGACCGGCAGCCGTCCCGCGACACCCGGCGGCACGGCCACACCTACCGGCACCGTTCCCTCCGCTGGTGGACCGACATCGGAACCGGAAACGTCCCCGACTCCCACCTCCGGCACGGCGGCAAGCTCCAGCGCGCCCCCGCCGGCAACGTCCACCGCCACGACGACCGGGCCCAGCGCGACGGCGAGCACCGGCTCTGATCCAGCACCGGTCGTTCCGCCGACGGCAACCGGGACAGCCCCCGCACCGAGCAAGCCCACCAAGCCGGGCAAGCCAGGCAAGCCGGGCAAGCCGGGCAAGGGCAAACACGGCAAGGGTGATCACTGAGGCTCCGCTCCATATGAGGGTGAGCTGTGCGCGCCGACTTGACGCAGTCATATCGTTACCTTGAGTGACTACACGACTGCGATATGTCATTACGCCTACCAAACACGACAACCGTAATAATCCGCTCCAAGGGTTGAAAGGGACAACACACATCCTTTCGGCTCGGCACCACGAGTGCCATCCGTCCCCTCTGGAGGTTCCGTGAAGTTTTCCACCACGCTGCTCGCGGCCGGCTCGGCCGTAGCAGTCGTCGCAGTCGCCACCGCCGGCGTTGCGACCGCCGCACCGTCGCCAGCCACCGCGGGCGGCAAGCACGCCGCCAAGGTCTGCTCCGCCCCCGCCAGGGGCATGGCCGCCTGCCTCAACCAGGTGCTCGTCAACAACTCGACCGGCAAGCCGGCCGTGACCGGAACGCCGGCCGGCCTCAACCCGGCCGACATCCGCTCCGCCTACGCCCTCACCGCGTCGTCCAGCGGCGGCCGCACGGTGGCCATCGTCGACGCCTACAACGACCCGACCGCTGAGTCCGACCTCGGCGTCTACCGCTCGCAGTTCGGCCTGTCGTCCTGTACCACGTCCAACGGCTGCTTCCGCAAGGTGAGCCAGACCGGCAGCACCACCAGCCTGCCCGCCACCGACGCCGGCTGGGCAACCGAGATCAGCCTCGACCTCGACATGGTGTCGGCAGCCTGTCCGGACTGCAAGATCCTGCTCGTCGAAGCCAGCTCCAGCTCCTTCGCCAACCTCGGCACCGCGGTGAACTACGCAGCCAGCCAGGCCGGCGTCGTCGCCATCAGCAACAGTTACGGCGGTAGCGACTCGGCTCAGACCTCGGCCTACAACCACCCCGGCATCGCCATCACCGCCTCCACCGGTGACGCCGGCTACGGTGTCGAGTCGCCCGCCTCCTTCCCCGACGTCGTCGCGGTCGGTGGCACCAGCCTCAGCCGTGCGAGCAACACCCGCGGCTGGACCGAGAGCGCGTGGAGCGGTGCCGGCAGCGGCTGCTCGACCATCAACGCCAAGCCGACGTGGCAGACCTCGGTCACCCAGTGCTCGAAGAAGGCCAACGCCGACGTCTCCGCGGTGGCGGACCCCAACACCGGTGTCTCGGTGTATGACTCCACCTCGTACCAGGGCTCGGTCGGCTGGCAGGTCTACGGCGGCACCAGCGCGTCGTCGCCCATCATCGCCAGCGTGTACGCCCTGTCCGGCAACACCGCCGGCTACCCGGCGTCCTACACCTGGGCGCACGCGTCCGGCCTGAACGACGTCACCAGCGGCTCGAACGGCACCTGCAGCACTACGGTGTGGTGCCACGCGGGCGTCGGCTGGGATGGCCCGACCGGTCTCGGAACGCCGAAGGGCACCAGCGCCTTCTAGGCTGCGCCTTCGGGCGTTGAGTTCCGGCCAGCACGCAGCAGCGGGCGGCCCGTCCACCAGGACGGGTCGCCCGCTGTCGCTGGTGCCCCTCCAGTGGACGCCTAGGATGGGGAAATGTCTGATCAATGGCAGTTCCCTACCGGTCCCACCGCGGTGCAGGCGCTGGAGTTCGCCCGCGAGACGGAGCATCCGGCGATCCTGAACCACAGCCTGCGGACGTACCTGCATGCCGAGCGGGCGGCCGCCCGCCGGTCGATGCGCGCCGGGCTGGACTACGAGCAGGACCTGCTTTTCTACGCCTGCCTGCTGCACGACATGGGCGCCTCGGATCGCTTCGACGGCGACCAGCGCTTCGAGGTTGAGGGCGCGGACGCGGCGGCCGGCTTCCTGGTCGAGCATGGGGTCGACGAGTTCCGGGCCGACCAGGTGTGGCAGGCCATCGCGCTGCACACCTCACCCGGAATCGTCGAGCGCCGTGGACCCATTCCGGTGCTCACCAGGCTCGGCGTGCAAGCCGACTTCGGTTCCGGCGCCGAGTTGACCGAGGCCGAAGTCACCGAGTTGGAGCGCACCTACCCCCGGCTACGAATCGAGCACGTACTGGCCGGCATCGTCGTGCAGCAGGCGGCGCGCAATCCCGCCAAGGCTCCCGCGTCGTCCTGGCCGGGACGAATGCTGCGCGCGCATTTGGCCGGAGAGACGGCACCTGACGGCCTCAACGCGGCCTTTTGACCGGCATCCCGCCCAACTAAACTGCGCCCACCCGCTCACACCATGCCTCAGCGGTCTGGCAGATTGGCTCGATTTCCGTGACAGCGCCACCGGCGACACCGAGACTGCTCGCAGTCAGCGACCTGCACACCGGTTATCCCGACAACCGCGAGGTGATCGGAAAGCTGCGCCCCGACACCGACGAGGACTGGCTGATCGTCGCCGGTGACGTCGCGGAGCGGGCCGACGAGATCGAGCGGGTGCTGAGCACGCTCAAGCAGCGGTTCTCCACCGTGCTGTGGGCGCCGGGCAACCACGAGCTGTGGTCGCACCCGTCCGACCCGCTGGCCCTGCGCGGCGAGCCGCGCTACCAGCACCTGGTCCAGCGCTGCCGCGATGCCGGCGTGCTGACGCCCGAGGACGAGTACCCGATCTGGCGCGGCCCCGGCGGCCCGGTCACCGTCGCCCCGCTGTTCCTGCTCTACGACTACACGTTCCTGCCCCCGGGCATCGACACCCAGGAGGCGGCGCTGGCGCTGGCGTACGAGACCGGCGTGGTGTGCACCGACGAGCACCTGCTGCATCCCGATCCGTACCCGAGCCGAGAGGCCTGGTGCCGGGCCCGGGTCGCCTACACCGAGCAGCGGCTGGACGCCCGGGATCCCGCGCTGCCCACGATCCTGGTGAACCACTTTCCGATGACCCGGCATCCCACCCTCGTGCTGCGCTATCCGCAGTTCGCCCAGTGGTGCGGCACGGTCCTGACCGCGGACTGGCACGTCCGCTACAACGCCCGCGCCGTCGTGTACGGCCACCTGCACATTCCCCGCACCACGTCAGAGGACGGCGTCCGGTTCGAGGAGGTCTCACTGGGCTATCCCCGTGAGTGGCGCCCGCGCGAGCGGCACGCACCGTGGCCGCGGCAGATCCTTCCGGAGCCGGTGTGATCTCGAGCCTGCTGCCCGACTGGGTGGCGACCTGCGAGGCCTACCACGACGCGTCCGAGGACGCCCTCTTTCCGGCCGAGCGAGACATCATCACCAGGGCCGTGCAGAAGCGGCGCTCGGAGTTCACCACGGTTCGGGTGTGCGCGCGTGCGGCGCTGGCTCAGCTCGGGATCGCGCCGGCGCCGATCCTGCCCGGGCTGCGCGGCGCCCCCGGCTGGCCGGACGGGGTGATCGGCAGCATGACGCACTGCGACGGCTACCGCGCGGCCGCCGTCGCTCTCGGCTCGTCCGGGGCCGGCATCGGCATCGACGCCGAGCCGCACGGCCCGCTGCCCGACGGGGTGATCAGGCTGGTTGCCAGGCCCGAAGAGTACGAGCGCCTCGACGCGCTGGCCACCGGCCATCCCGGGGTGCACTGGGACCGCCTGCTGTTCAGCATGAAGGAGTCCGTCTACAAGGCGTGGTTTCCCCTCACCGGCCGGTGGCTGGACTTCCAGGAGGCCAGCATCACCATGCGGCCCGAGTACGGCACCTTCTCGGCGGAGCTACTCGTGCCAGGACCGACCGTGGGCGGCAGCGAAATCACCGCGTTCCAGGGGCGGTTCGTGGTTTCCGACGGCCTGGTACTGAGCGCTATCACGGTCGGCGCCGGGATGGGCTGACCCTGCCGGGTCCCCGCCACGCGGTGCCGGCGGACTACCGTTTGCCTGGTACCTGATCGTGGGCGACGGAGGCTGGCGACATGAACCGCGCACTGACGAACTGGGCCGGCAACGTCACATTCGGCGCCGCGCGCTACCACGAGCCCGCCTCGGTGCCTGAGCTGCAGCAGATCGTCGCGGCCGCCCGGCAGGTGCGTGCGCTGGGAACAGGCCACTCCTTCAACCGGATCGCAGACACTGCGGGCGACCTCGTCTCGGTCGCCGCGCTGCCCAGGATCATCGAGCTCGATCCCGACACGGCCACGGTGCGGGTGTCCGGCGGCGTGCGCTACGGCGATTTAGCCGTGCGGGTCAACGAGGCGGGATTCGCCCTGCGCAACCTCGGCTCGTTGCCGCACATCTCCGTTGCCGGCGCGTGCGCGACCGGGACCCACGGCTCCGGCGACGCCAATCAGATCCTGCCCGCATCGGTGTCGGCGGTCGAGGTGGTGACCGCCGACGGTGAACTGGTGACCGTCAGCCGCGAGTCGGACCCGGACGATTTCGGCGGCTGGGTGCTCGCACTCGGCAGCCTGGGCATCGTCGTTTCGCTGACACTGGACCTGCAGCCGGCCTTCCTGATGCGCCAGGACATCTACGACGGGGTGCCGCAAGAGCGGTTGCTGGACCAGCTCGATGAGATCTTCGCCAGCGCCTACAGCGTCAGCCTGTTCACCGACTGGCAGCGGCCCGGGCGGTACCAGACGTGGTTCAAGCTGCGAGCCGAGGTGGGGGACACCACGCCGCCCGCGCCGACCCGCTTCGGCGGTACCGCGGCCGACAGCGGCCGGCACCCCATTCCGCAGCTGACCGGAGAGGACGCCACCCAACAGCTCGGCGTGGTCGGACCGTGGCACGAGCGGCTGCCGCACTTCCGGCCCGAGTTCACCCCGAGCAAGGGCGACGAGCTGCAGTCGGAATACCTGTTTCCCCGCGAGCACGCCGCCGAGGCCATCAACGCCCTCAGCGAGATGGGCAGCCTGCTGGCGCCGATCCTGCTGGTCTCCGAGATCCGGACGGTCGCCGCGGACGGCCTCTGGCTGAGCCCGGCGTATCACCAGGACAGCATGGCGTTTCACTTCACCTGGATTCGCGACCTTGAGGCGGTCACCCCGGTGCTCGTCGAGATCGAGCGAGTGCTGGCGCCCTTCGAGGCCAGGCCGCACTGGGGAAAGGTGTTCGTCGCGGGACCGGAGCAGGTCAGCCCGCTGTACCAGCGCTACCACGACTTCCAGCGCCTGCTGGCCCGTCAGGACCCGTCCGGCAAGTTCCGCAACGAGCTCATCGACCGGTACTTTGCCGTTCCGGGCTAACCCATCCTGCCTAGGAGTACGACCCCATCGCGCGCGCCTGGTTCACAGCTCCGGCGGCGGGAGCTGCGTGCGGCGCAGCAGCACGATGAGCTCCTGCTGGGAGCGGACACCCAGCTTGGCGAAGACCGAGGACAGATGATTGCGGACGGTGCTCTTGCCGATGAAGAGCGCTCCAGCGATGGCGGGTGCCCGGTCGCCGGCAAGCAGGCGGGTGACGATGTCGAGTTCCCGGCTCGTCAGTTGGCTCAGGCCGGGGGTCTGGGCAGTGTCGAGTTCGGTCAGTTCCCGGGACTCGCTGACGGCCTCGACGCCGTGCCGCAAGCTGGACAGCATTCGCTCGAGCTCCGCCGCGGATACGGTGGGGTCGGTCGTTTCCTCATCGCCCCCACCGGGTTTCCGGCCGGTGCGTGGGCCGGTGTTCTCGAAAACCCCGTTATCCGGGACGGTATTCGCTGAAGCCAGTTCTTCGGTCTCGGTAGCGACCACCTCCAGGGCGAATACGCACGTCGGTGCCGGACTCAGCGGCAGCAGCACCAGTTGGCACGGCAATGGTTCCTCATCCGTACGGAGCACCCGCAGTCGCAGGGTCACTCCGTGCTCGCTGCTGGTCGCCTCAGCGAGGGCGCGCAACAGGCTCGGGAGATCCTCTGGATGCGCCAGGCGCAGCAGTGACCGTCCGATCACCTCGATCGCTCGATCACCCAGTAGCCGGTGGACGTTCTCGCTGATGCGGTCGATCACCAATTGATCATTGGTGGTGCCGACCACCGTGTCCGCGTCGACCACCGTGACCGGGCTGGCCGGCGACCATTCGGTCGGGAGAGTGCGTGCCTCGGTCTCGAAGAGCAGGGCCACGACGTAGCGCGGTGCGGATCGGCCGCCGATCGCCCGGACCCACATGGTCAACGGCGTACCACCACGCCCAGCCAAAAGCGACCGACTGGTCTGATATCCGTTGAGCCGGCCGCGTGCGAGCAGATCCTCGGCTTCCGTCGGCGTCTCGTCGACGAACTCGCTCAGCAGCCTGCCCTCGACCTGCTCGTCCGGCGCGGCGATCACACTCCTGGCAGCGGGACTGGCCGCGACGATTCGCTCCGACGGCAGTTGCAGCATCACCACCGCGAGCGGGCTCTGTGACACCACCTGCCGTGCCTCGGCGCTGGGTTCCTGCGCTGCCGAAACGCTGTGACTGTGTTGCACACGGCGCCCCCTTCGATCCTTGTCCACACCATTCACCCCCGTTTGTACCGACGGTAGCCGGAGAAAGGGTCTTTACCTCACCAATTCAGCGACCAATGCATACCGCGCGGCCGATCGGCGTCGCAGCAGTGACGATCCGTCTATAGATCGCAGGCGACGAAACACACAGACTGGTGTGAACACCCCGATAGCTATCGACCGTAGAGGCTGGAGAACCGCGTGGATTCACAGGAACTGCTCGCGACTGCGCCGGGATCGCGCGACGGCCACGACACCGAGCGTTCCACAGTCGTTATCGGAATCAACTTGGTGGGCGAGGTGATTGTCTGGTCGCCCGCGGCGGCCCGACTCCTTGGCTGGAGTGCCGCAGAGGTACTGGGGCGTCCCGCGGTCGAGCTCATCGATTGGGGAGTCGATGCCAGGGACGCAGCGAAGTTCTTGTTCGTCGGTGGCAGCGGCGTCTGGATCCGCGAGCATGTCGTCACGGCGAAATCGGGAAAGCGGATCAGGCTGCGGACCACCGCCTCGATCGTGGCCGGGCCGGACGGCGCGGATGAGGTTCTTGCCTCCAGCGTTGAGGTTCTGGAGTCGACCGTCTCGACCGTGATGTCAACCGGCGCCCAACCGTTCCGTGCGCTGGTGGAACGAGGCAGTGACCTGATGCTGCTGTGCGCCGAGGACGTGACGATCAGCTACGCGGGTCCCTCGCTGAGCCAGCTCTTCGGGTACCTGCCGCGCGAGCTCGTCGGCGGCTCGCTGTCGGACTTCGTGCACCCTGAGGACGTGCCAGCACTGCGACACGACTGGGAAAGCCTGCTGGCACATCCGGACCGGGAGACGAGCCTCGACGTCCGGATCAGCAACCGGACCAGTCGCTGGCGCTGGGTCGAGCTGCGGATCAGCAACCTGATCGCCGACGCTTCCGTCGCGGCGATGGTCCTCAACATCAGGGACATCACCGAGCAGCGTGAGGCTGCCGATGCCCTCGCTGCCAAGGAAGAGCTGTTGCGATCCATCGTCGACGCGGGCTTCGACGGGGTGTGGGTCGTCGATCATTCCGGCGCGACCGTCTTCGCCAACGCCCGGATGGCGGAGCTGCTGGGAGTCAGCGAAGCCGCCCTCGCGAAAGCCGTCGTGTCCGACTTCTTCGACGCGGCCGCTTGCGAGCTGTTGCGCACGCCGGTGCCTGGCAGGCCGACCGGCATACGGGTGGAGGCGGACATCCCCTTCGTCCGGCGCGATGGCGAGCGACGCTGGCTCAGCATCTCGGCGGTGCCCTATCGCGACGGGAACGGGCACCCGCTGGGCACCGTGTCGCTGTGCAGCGACGTCACCGACCACGCGCAACTCGAAGAGAATGTGCCCGGCCTGCACCGGCTGTCGCGGCGGGAGCTCGAAGTGGTGCGCAGGCTGCTCGACGGCGACCGCGTACCCGCGATAGCGGACCAGCTCTTCATCAGCCAGAGCACCATCCGCAACCACCTGTCCTCGGTGTTCCGCAAGCTTCGGGTGCGGTCGCAGCAAGAGCTGATAGAGCTGCTGAGAGGGCACCGGCTGACCGATCCGGGGGAACGGCGGTCCTGACTCAGTGACCTGGAGAACATACCGTCCGGATGGTTCGTGAAGCCGTTGATGGCCCATTGCTGGGGCACTGACGGTCGGCCGAGGCAGCCGGCCGGACGGCGCCTACCCTGGACGCTTGACCCCGGGAGGTGCATATGCGCGTCGCTCTGTTCCTGACGTGCCTGGTCGATGGAATGTTCCCCGACGTCGGCAAGGCCACGGTGCGGTTGCTCCGCAGGCTCGGGTGCGAGGTGGAGGTTCCACTGGCCCAGACCTGCTGCGGGCAGATGCACATCAACACCGGTTACCCACGGCAGGCACTGCCTCTCGTCGGGAACCATGTCGACACCTTCGCCGGCTACGACGCGGTGGTCATACCGTCCGGATCGTGCGCGGGCTCCATCCGGCACCAGCACGCCGAGCTGGCCCGGGAGTCCGGCCGGCCGGCGCTGGCCGCCGCCGCCGAAGATATCGCCGCTCGCACCTACGAGCTGTCCGAGTTCCTGATCGACGTCCTGGGAGTGACGGATGTGGGCGCGTACTACCCGCACCGGGTGACCTACCACCCCACCTGCCACTCGCTACGGATTCTGCGGGTGGGCGACCGGCCGCTGCGGCTGCTGCGAGAGGTCGGCGGCCTGGAGCTGATCGAACTCCCTGCCGCGCAGGAGTGCTGCGGCTTCGGCGGCACCTTTGCGCTCAAGAACGCCGACACCTCGACCGCCATGCTCACGGACAAGATCAGCAACGTGGTCTCCACCCGCGCCGAGGTGTGCACCGCGGGTGACTCGTCCTGCCTCATGCACATCGGTGGCGGCCTGGCCCGGCTGCGGGCGGGAGTGCGGACCGTCCACCTCGCCGAGATCCTGGCCAGCACCGGCTCCAGGGCGGCGCTGGACGCGGCAGGGGTGTCATGACGTTCCTCGGCATGCCGGTGGCTTCGCCGGGAACCGGCCACCTTCGCGGCGAGCAGTCCTTTCCGGACGCGGCGGGCAAGGCGCTGCGCGACAGCCAGCTGCGCCGCAACCTCGGCAGCGCCACCGCCACGATCCGCGCCAAACGGGCGTGCGTGGTGGCCGAGCTCGAGGACTGGGATGAGCTGCGGTCAGCCGGCGCCGCCATCAAGGACGAGGTGCTCGCCCACCTGGACCGCTACCTGATCCAGCTGGAGGAACAGGTCCTCGCCCACGGCGGCACGGTGCACTGGGCCCGCGACGCCGACGAGGCGAACGAGATCGTCACCGGCCTGGTGCGGGCCACCGGCGCCCGCGAGGTCGTGAAGGTCAAGTCGATGGCGACGCAGGAGATCGGGCTGAACGAGGCGCTCGAAGCCGCCGGCATCGCCGCGATCGAGACCGACCTGGCCGAGCTCATCGTGCAGCTGGGCCACGACCGGCCCAGCCACATCCTGGTGCCGGCGATCCACCGCAACCGTTCGGAGATCCGCGAGATCTTCCGCCGCGAGATGGCCGGCGTCGACCCGGAACTCACCGACGAGCCGGCCGCGCTGGCCGAGGCTGCCCGCAGGCACCTGCGCCAGAAGTTCCTGCAGGCCGAGGTGGCGATCTCGGGAGCGAACTTCGCCGTGGCCGAGACGGGCACGCTCGCCGTCGTGGAGTCCGAGGGCAACGGCCGGATGTGCCTCACGCTGCCTCGCACGCTGATCACCGTTATGGGGATCGAGAAGCTCGTCCCGACCTGGCGCGATCTCGAGGTGTTTCTGCAACTGCTGCCCCGGTCCTCGACCGGTGAGCGGATGAATCCATACACCTCGATGTGGACGGGGGCGACCGAGGGTCAGGACTTTCACCTGGTACTGCTCGACAACGGGCGGAGCGCGACGCTGGCCGACCCGCGGGGGCGGGCCGCGCTGCGGTGCATCCGCTGCTCGGCGTGCCTGAACGTCTGCCCGGTGTACGAGCGAGCCGGCGGGCATGCCTACGGCTCGGTGTATCCGGGCCCGATCGGCGCGGTGCTCTCGCCACAGCTCACCGGTTTGGGCGCCAACACCGACAACGCCTCGCTGCCGTTCGCGTCCTCGCTGTGCGGAGCCTGCTACGACGTGTGCCCGGTGGCGATCGACATCCCGTCCATGCTGGTGCATCTTCGCTCCCGGGCCGTTGATGCCAAGCGCGCCGAGCGCCGGCTGCCCTCACCGGAAGAGGCCGCGATGGCGGCGGTGGCCTGGTCCATGGCCAACGGCACGCGCTGGACCAGGGCCCTGCGTGCCGGCCGGCTCGGCCGGCTGTTCGGCTCACGGGCAGCCGGTTCGGACGGCGGGATCAGAAGGTTGCCGCCGCCGCTGTCGGCCTGGACGGGTGCCCGGGACCTGCCGCCGCCCCCGGCCGAGACGTTCCGGGACTGGTGGGTACGCACCGGCAGGGACGAGTCGTGAGCGCATCGGCGGAAGGGCTGAGTGCCCGGGACGAGGTGCTGGCGCGGATTCGGACGGCGCTCTCGGACCGGCCCGAGCCCGCCCCGGTGGCCCGGCATTACCGCCTTGCCGGTGAGCACGAACTGCAGCGGGGCGCGGACGGCGCCGATGGGCGGGACGCCCGGACGGCGCTGCTCAACCGGCTGGTGGACCGGCTCGTCGACTACCGGGCAACCGTGCACCGCGCCGACGCCGGCACCGCGGCGGAGGTGATCGCCGCCGCTCTGGACCAGCACGGCGCGCGCCGGGTGGTGGCTCCGGCCGGCTTTCCACCGGAGTTGCTGGCCGCCGTGCGGACCACCGTGGTCCGCGACGACCCGCCGCTCAGCACTCCCGAACTCGACGGGCTCGACGGCGTGCTGACGACCTGCGCGCTGGCGGTGGCCGAGACCGGAACGGTGGTGCTCGACTCGGGTCCCGGCCAGGGCCGGCGGGCGCTGACGCTGGTGCCGGACTATCACCTGATCGTGGTCGGCGAGGACCAGGTCGTGGCCAACGTCCCGGATGCGGTGGCCTTGCTCGACGCCACCCGCCCGCTGACCTGGATCAGCGGCCCCAGCGCCACCAGTGACATCGAGCTGTCCCGGGTAGAGGGCGTGCACGGGCCGCGCACCCTGGTCGTGGTGCTGGTTTCGCCACCGCTACCGGACGGGCACCTCGCGACACCGTTGGGCGAAACGTCCCCGGCCCGGCAGTAAGCTGACGCCCGTGGCCGACTTTGAGCTCGCGATAATTGGCAGCGGTTCCGGGAACTCGCTCATCACTCCGGACTTCGCCGGCAAGCCGGTCGCCATCGTGGAATCCGGCAGCTTCGGGGGCACCTGCCTGAATGTCGGCTGCATCCCCACCAAGATGTACGTCTACGCCGCCGATGTCGCCAACACCATCCGGCACTCGGCGCGCTTCGGCGTCGACTCTCGGTTCGAGGGCGCCCGGTGGGCCGACATCCGCGACCGGGTCTTCGGCCGGATCGATCCCATCTCGGCGGGCGGCCTGGCGTACCGGACCAACGGCGAGAACACCACGACCTTCCTCGGACGCGGGCAGTTCACCGGGCCCAAGACGATCAAGGTCGAAACCGGGGAAGAGTTCAGCGCCGACCAGATCGTGATCGCCGCCGGTGGGCGTCCGATGATTCCGGACGTGGTCGCCCAGTCCGGCGTGACCTACTACACCTCCGACACGATCATGCGCATCGACAAGCTGCCCGAGCGGCTGCTGACCCTGGGCGCGGGCTACATCGGCGCCGAGTTCGCACACGTGTTCTCGGCGCTCGGCTCGCAGGTCACCGTCGTCTCGCGCGGGATGCGGCTGCTGCGCCACCTGGACTCCGAGATCGCCGACCGTTTCACCGTGGTCGCGTCCGGCCAGTGGGACCTCAAGCTCAGCGCCCAGCTCAGCAAGGTCACCGGGGACGCCGACGAGATCCGGCTGGACTTTCTCGACGGCACCTCCCTGGTCGGCGACGCGCTGCTCGTCGCCACCGGCCGGGTGTCGAACGCCGACACCCTGGACCTGCCCGCCGCCGGCATCGCCACCACGATCGACGGCCGCGTCCAGGTCGACTGCCACGGCCGCACGAACGTCGAGGGCGTGTGGGCGCTCGGCGATGTCTCGTCGGACTACCAGCTCAAGCACGTCGCCAACCACGAGGCCCGGGTGGTGGCGCACAACCTCACTCACCCCGAGGACCTGCGCAAGTTCGACCACCGCTTCGTTCCGGCCGCGGTGTTCACCCAGCCCCAGATCGCCAGCGTCGGCCTGACCGAAGAGGCGGCAAGGGCACGCGACCTGCGTTACGTGGTCGCCACCCAGGACTTCGGCGACACTGCCTACGGCTGGGCGACCGAGGATCAGACCGGCATCTGCAAGCTGATCGCCGATCCGGACACCGGGCTGCTGCTCGGGGCGCACCTGATGGGTTACCAGGCCTCGAACCTGATCCAGCCGCTGGTCCAGGCGATGTCCTTCGGCCAGCGGGTACAGGACGTCGCACGAGGGCAGTACTGGATCCACCCGGCGCTGATGGAGGTCGTCGAGAACGCCCTGCTCAAGCTCGGCCTGAACGAATCGTGAACACCCGGAGCCGGCCCGCCGGTGAGCCGGCCGTCGGCCGGGCCACTCCGAAGCCCCGTCAGCCCGACGCCATCCCGGTGCTCGAGGTCGGTGGCACGCACGTGACGGCGGCCTGGGTCAGCCCCGTCGACTGGCACACCAGCCAGGTGTACCGGACGGAGTTGCGCGCCGAGAGCACGGCCGCCGAACTGATCGAGGGCCTGGTCGCTGCCGCGGCGACGCTTGGGGCGGAAGAGGGCTCCACCTGGGGAATCGCGATGCCCGGGCCGTTCGACTACACCCGCGGCGTCGCCCACTACGCCGGCGTCGGCAAGTTCGAGGGCCTGAACGGGGTGGACGTCCGGTCCGAGCTGCACCAGGCGCTGCCGCACCAGCCTGGCTCGATCACGTTCATCAACGACGCGAGCGCATTCCTGAGCGGTGAGTGGCTGGTCGGAGCGGCGCGCGGAGCGACTCGGTGTGCCGCCGTCACGCTGGGCACCGGAGTGGGTTCCGCCTTTCTAGACAAGGGCACTGTGGTTGACAGCGGTCCGTCGGTGCCGCCGCACGCCGAGGTGCACCTGCTCGACCACGCCGGCCGGCCGCTGGAGGACTGGGTGTCCCGGCGGGCTATCCGGCGCGCGTACGCGACGGCGACCGGGCGTCCTGACGATACGGACGTGAAAGAGATTGCCGACCTGGCCAGAAGCGGCGACCCGACCGCGCGCGACGCCTTCACCGCGGCGTTCACCGTGCTGGGCGAGGTGCTCGGGCCGTGGCTGGAAACCTTCGGCGCGGACATGCTCGTGATCGGCGGTTCCATCAGCCGGTCCTGGGACCTGATCGAGGAGCCACTGCGCCGCGGACTGTCCCGGCACGCCTCGTGCCACTTCGCGATCGGCCTGGCGGAGCATCCCGAGGTGGCGCCGCTGGTGGGTGCGGCGTACCCGGCCGCCTATCCCAACTGAGCCTGCCCAACTGAGCCTGCCCACCTGATCCTGCCTAACCGGGCGGACCTACCTGAGCGTGGCTACCTCAGTTGGCCTGCTTGAGCCGGGTTGCCGGCTGGTGAGCTCGTCGGCGGGCGCATCGAGCGCACGTCCAGCACGTCCACCGGACCGTCCCCGGCGCCGAGGCCGACCAGCCCGTGCTTGACGGCCGAAGCCGCCACCAGGGCGGCCTGCCGCGCGGCCTGCGCAACGGGCAGCCCCCGAGCAAGGCAGGCGGCGAGGGCGGCGGAGTGCGTGCAGCCGGCCCCGTGGGTCGCCGCCACCGGATACCGGGGCACCGGGATGTCGAGATGCTGGCCGTCGGCGTACAGGTGGTCGATGTGCTGCTGCCCGTGCCCGCCGGTGACCAGCACGCCACGGGCGCCCATGGCGACCAGCGCCTCGGCGATCTCGGCGCGGTCCTCGCTGCCCAGGCCGGTGAGTGCCTGTGCCTCCATCAGGTTCGGCGTGATCACCGTCGCCAGCGGGAACAGCAGCTCGACGAGCGCGCCGACCGCGTCCTCGCGCAGCAGTTGGGCGCCGGACGAGGCGATCATGACCGGGTCCACCACCAGCGGCACGTCGCGGCCCGCCAGCGCCTGGGCCACCGTGGTGATGATCTGCTCGGAGAACAGCATGCCGGTCTTGATGGCGGCCGGTGGCAGATCGTCGAAGATGGCGTCCAGCTGCGCGAGGATGAAGTCCGGCGGGCATTCGTGGACCGCGTTGACGCCCACGGTGTTCTGGGCGGTCAGCGCGACGATCGCCGACATCCCGTGCACGCCGCAGCGGGCGAACGCCTTGAGATCGGCCTGGATGCCCGCACCGCCGCCGGAGTCCGACGAGGCGATGGTGAGCGCTCTGATCGGCGCGGGGCGCCCGGGACTGTCGGGGGCGCTGTCCACGGCACCGTTGGCCGCATCGGAGGCGGTATCGGACGCCGCATCATTCGCGGTGTCGGTGAAGCGGGCGTTTACGGGATTGTCGCTGGTCGGCTGCACCGTACTAACCTAGAACAGTCCCCGCGGGAGCCTGCGTGATCGGGCTGAGAGGTGCGGCGTAACAGGGTTTGCTCTGTGCGGCCGCCGACCGCTTGAACCTGATCCGGCTAATACCGGCGAAGGGAGAGAGGTGGCCACCCATGGCTGTCGATACCCATCCTGATCTTTCCATTGACGATGCGCACGCCGAGGCGCCCACCACGCTGAACGAGGCCGCGCCCCGCACCCTGAGCCTGTTCGACCAGTTCGGCTTCTGGGGCAATGTCGGCGTCAGCCTGCTCGGGTTCAGCGGGGCAATCGCGATCCTGGCCCCGTACGGCGTGCAGCCGCTTAGCATGGCGGCGGCGGTCTCGGCCGTCGTGGTCGGTTCGGTGCTTGGCGGCCTGATCCTGGGTGCCTCGCTGGTGCTGGGCGCCCGGACCGGCGCGCCGGCGATGGTGCTGCTGCGCGGGCTGCTGGGCACCAAGGCCTCGTTCGTGCCGACCGCGCTCAACATCGCCCAGTGCCTGGGCTGGGCCGTCTTCGAACTGGTGACCATCTCGACCGGCCTGCAGGCCCTGACGTCCGGGGACCTGCCGCGCTGGCTGTGCCTGCTGCTGGCCGGAGTCGTGACCACCGCCCTGACGATCCGGCCGCTGGGCTGGATCCGGGCGCTGCGCAAGTACGTCTCGGTGCTGGTGGTGTTCGCGCTGGTGGTGCTGGCGATCGGCCTGCTGCGCAACCCGGTGCCGGCGCTGAGCGGGTCCTGGCAGGGTTTCTGGCTGGCCGTCGACTCCGCAATGGCCCTGACGATCTCGTGGGTGCCGTTGGGCGCCGACTACTCCCGGCACTCGCGCTCGTCGCGCGCGGCGTTCGCGGGTGGCTTTCTCGGGTACGGAGTGACCCAGATCGCCTGCCTGGTGATCGGGTTGGTCGCCCTCGCGCAGGTCGCCCAGGACGGCAGCCGGATCTTCGATCTGTTCATCGGCCTGCCGCTGGGCACCCTGGCCTTCGCGATCCTGGTGATCCGCGAGACCGACCAGAGCTTTGCCAACGTCTACTCCACCGCGGTCTCGCTGCAGAACCTCAGGTCCTCGCTGGACCGCCGGGTATTGACCGTGATCATCGGCGTGCTCACCACGGCGCTGGCGCTCACCATCAACATCAACGACTACGCCAACTTCCTCTACCTGATCGGCGCGGTCTTCATTCCAATGTCGGGTGCGCTCATCGCGGCCTGGATTCGCAGCCAGGGCCGGGGCTGGGACACCTCCGAGGACGCTCCGGCCCGGCCCGGCATGCTGCTGGCCTGGCTGGTCGGGTTCGTGGTCTACCAGCTGATCAATCCCGGCTCCATCGCGCACTGGTCGGACTTCTGGACGTCGGTCGGCACCCGGGCGCACACGCTGGGCCACCCGTGGCTGTCGGCCTCCATAGCCTCGTTCGTGGTGGCCGTCCTGCTGGCGCTGCCGTTCGGGTCGCCCCGACCCATCCGGTCGCACCGGTCAGAGATGCCAGCCGCAAGCAACTCGCACACCTGAGAGGGACGCATGAGCACTTCCGAATCGCTGGTCATAGCCGGTACCGAGTTCTCGTCCCGGCTCATCGTCGGCACCGGGGGAGCGCCCAGCCTCGACGGCTTGGCCGATCTGCTGGTGGAGTCCGGCACGCAGCTGACGACGGTCGCGATGCGCCGGGTGGACGCGGGCTCGGCCGGGTCGGTGCTGGACGTGCTGCGGGCGACCGGCGTCCAGGTGCTACCGAACACGGCGGGCTGTCGAACCGCGGCCGAGGCGGTGCTGACCGCCAAGCTGGCCCGCGAGGCGCTGCAGACCGACTGGGTCAAGGTCGAGGTGGTGGCCGACGAGCGCACCCTGTTGCCGGACGGCACGGAGTTGCTGGAGGCGTGTGAGCAGCTGGTGGACGCCGGCTTCACCGTCCTGCCCTACACCAACGACGATCCGGTGCTGGCCAAGCGGCTGGAGCAGGTCGGCTGCGCGGCGGTGATGCCCGGCGGCGCGCCGATCGGCTCCGGCCTGGGCATCCGAAACCCGCACAACATCGCGCTGATCGTCGAGCAGGCCGGCGTGCCGGTGATCCTGGACGCCGGCATCGGCAGCGCCGGTGACGCGCTCGCCGCGATGGAGCTGGGCTGCGACGCGGTGCTGGTGGCCTCGGCGGTCACCCGCGCCGCCGATCCGGTGCGGATGGCCCGGGCGATGCGGCTGGCGGTTCAGGCCGGGCGCGACTCGTGTCTGGCGGGGCGCATTCCGCGCCGCTGGTGGGCCGAGGCGTCCTCACCGTACGAGGGGATGCTCACCGGCATGCTGACTTAACCGATATATAGCGAACCGCCGATACTCCGTAGCTCACGGTGTGGAGTCATGAGGTGCGGACCGGCCGAGGTGGAACGCCAGCCGGTACCCGAGGCGGAGTACCCAAGCCGGCGCTGCTACCTGCTAGCTCAACGCCATTGATCTATTGCCGCTGACGACTGCAGCCGTCGCGTTAGACCTCAAACGGGCAGCTGGCCCTTGGGAAAGCCGCCGTTGCTGTGGATCAGCTGCCCGTTGATCCATCGACCCTGGTCGGAGAGCAAGAACCTGACCACGTTTGCGGTGTCGGTCGGTGTTCCGAGTCGCCCGGTGGGTTGCTCCGCTAACAATCTGGTGTTGAGTTCGGGCGTCATCCAGCCGGTGTCGATGGGGCCGGGGTTGATGACATTGGCTCGCAGGCCGCGATCGCCGAGCTCGTGCGCGGCAGCGAGTATCAGGCGGTCCAGCGCAGCCTTTGTCGCCCCGTACGGCAAATTGTCGACTGTGTGATCGCTAGTGAGGGCAACCACGGAGCCGCCTGATTCTGGCAGCTGGCGAGCAAACGCGGCGAGCAACAGCCAGCTCGCGCGGACGTTGACGGCGTAGTGGCGATCAAAGCTCTCTACCGTGGTCGTGAGCAAGTCGGAGTCGACGCTCTCACAGTGCGACAGGACCAGTGCGTCCAGCGGTCCAAAACGGGCCACGGCAGCATCGATGAGCGTCTGGGGTCCGGCGGGGTCTGCGAGATCGACCGGCGCAAGCTCCACGTCGATGCCGACGCTCCTCAGTTCGTCAGCCAGTGCTTCCGGATCGTTCGGGCCAGCTTCGAGTCCGAGGCGCTCGTCGTAGGGACGCCAGAAAGAAAGCACGAGATCCCAGCCGTCGGCTGCCAAACCAGCTGCGAGACCAGCACCAATTCCTCGCCGCCGCCCCACCCCGGTTATCAATGCGGTTCGAGTCACCCCGCCATTCTCGCCCGGCCATGCTGGCGGGTGTCATACGACATCCCGCTGCGGGACGATGCTCAGGATCGGCAAGCGGGACCCGGGGTGATGTGGCAGCTGCTCTCGAAGTGATTGGAGGTGTCTAGACGCGGTGTGGGCTGTAGACACTGACGTGTCTGCGACTGTCGATGGTGAACGGCTCCTGCCGCCAGCCGCTCCATCGGTGGAGGAGTTGTAGGCCGGCGATTCGCGCCATGAGGTCGAGCTCGCTGGGGTAGACGAGGCGTAGGGAGATCGGTGACATCTGAATGCCGTTGCTCGTCAGGCGCATGTGATTGATGTCAAGGATCTGCGTCATTGCGTCGTAGCGGTGCGGACTCATCCGCACTTCGTCCAAGCCGACCTTTGGCACCTCAACGTAGCTGCCTTTGCGCGGCCCATCCCACGGCACTCCGGTTTCGACGACGAAGACGCCGTCGTCGGTGAGGTGCCTTGCCGCATTTTCAAAGCACCGAACCTGCCCGTCCTGGGTGAGCAGGTTGTGGATGGTGTTGAAGACGAGGTACACCAGTGGGTACCGGCCAGGCAGCTCGACCGTCGACATGTCGCCGATGGTCACCTGGAAGTCGGGTCCGCCGGGCTTTGCCCGCATGCGTTCCACCATGGCGGCCGATTGCTCGATGCCGTCGACGCGTAGGCCGCGCTCGGCCAGGGGCAGCGCGATCCGTCCAGTGCCGATGGCGAATTCGAGAACTGGCCCGTCGCCGGCGAGCGCGGCGAGGAAGTTCACGGTCTCCGGCTCGTCGCCGCGCAGATCCTCGTCATAGCGCTCGGCGACATCGGGGCCGAAGCTTGCGAACGGGTCGAAGCCCTCCACGGCGATTCCCTTCCGGTTTGAGGTCCGCACGGCCAGCGTTTGATCATGAGGAGTGTCGCGAAGGTCAAGCCCGTGCCGCAACCGATTTAGGAAGTCCGTCCACCGCACGATGAGAACCTCCGTAGCTACGTCGGCGGCCTCTTGCGCGAGGCGATCGCCTCACGATCTCACCGTGCTCCGCAAGGATGTCCCGGCTGCTCAACTTCTGTCCGCACACGCCGAGGGCGGGGCGCTCTACGCCGAACGCCTCATGGACGAGCTCGGCTTTCTCGATGACCCCGGGGACCGGCTCGGGATGCTCGACGCCCAGGAACTGCGCGCCCCCCGCGTCGTCCTCGACCTCGGGCCCCTCGACCTGGACCGACTCGCCGCCGAACTCGCCCGACTCTGATCGGAAGGCCGGGGCTATCGGCACGATCGGCCGGCGGGATCCCAGTAGAGATTCCCCTTTGCGGCATCGCTCGCGCTCGCCGGCCCACCTGCTGCACCCGCACCGCGCCGGGACACCAGCCCGAGCGAGTCGGCCGAACTATTCGGCGTTGGCCACTCGACGGTCTTCCGCGCGCCATCGGACGCGCCTGGTCGGCGTGGCAGAACGCCTTCAGCCACCCTGGACGGCGGTGACCACATCGATCCGGTCACCGGCCGCGACGGTGGTGTCGGCCCAGCTACCGCGCGGCACCACCTCGGAGTTCAGAGCGACCGCGATGCCTGCCTCCCGGTCGCTCAGCTGGCGGACCAGGTCGGTGACCGAGACTCCGTCCGCGGCCTCCCGCGGCTGACCGTTGACGATTATCTGCATGGTGCATACCCCTCACTGCGGAATCTGGCGGCGCCGAACGGGCTCCACTCCGGTGCCAGCGGCGCGTTCGCCAGCACCGCGGCGACCGCCTCGGCGGTGAGCGCGGACAGCAGGATGCCGTTGCGGTAATGCCCGGTGGCGAGCACCAGGCCGTCATCGATCCGGCCGAGCAACGGCGCGTTGTCGGCAGTACCCGGCCGGGTGCCGGCGCGGGCCTCGACGAAGCTGAACTCGGAGCTGATGGGCAGCAGCTCGTAGGCGTTGCGCAGCAGCTCGTACACCCCGCCCGCGGTCACGGTGGTGTCCTCGCCCTGCTGCTCCGACGTGGCGCCGACGACCACCTCTCCGCCCGCGCGCGGCACGAGGTACACCTCACTGCCGCGGACGATGCCGCGCACCGTTCTGGTAAGTACCTCGCCCGCGGCCCGCAGCCGCTCGGGCACCGCCAGCCGCAGGATCTGCCCCTTGACCGGTTGCACCCCGACGTCGAGCAACCGGCCGGTGGCCGCACCGGAACACAGCAGCACGGTGCCGGCCGAAAACTCGACACCGTCCGTCGTCAGCGCGCCGGTCGTCCGGCCCTCCCGGCTGGTCAGCTGCGCCACCTCACCCGCCACGAACTCGACACCGGCAGCCTCGCATCCCGCGCGCAACGCAGTCAGGTACCGGCGGTTGTCCACCGACAGGTCGTCCAGGGCCAGTACCCCGCCGCGTACCGCGGTCGACAGGTACGGCTCCAGCCGGCGGGTGGCGCTTCCGGTCAACCGCTCGCTGGCCAGTCCCAGGGAGTTACGGAATTCGGTGAGCCGGTCCAGCGCCGCCCGGTCATCGGCATTGAGCGCCACGGCCAGCGTGCCGTCCGTGCGCAGGCCCACCGGCAGCTCCGTCCCGGACTCGCGCAGCGCGGACTCAAGCTGGGCCGCGAACCGGACGAAGGCCGGCACCGCGGCCAGGTTCAACCGGGTCAACTCGCGCTCGCCGAAGATCGCCTCACTGACCGGGGCGAGCATGCCGGCGGCGGCCCAGCTGGCGCCGCGGGTACCGCTGGCATCGACCAGCCGCACGGTCGCCCCGTCGCTGGCGAGCCGGTACGCCGCCGCCAGGCCGATCACGCCGCCGCCGACGACCAGCACGTCGGTGGACGCGGGCTGAGTGGGCATGATTCGAGGCTAACCGAGCGCGACCGGCTCTGATTCCGGGCGCTTGGCCCGGGCCTCCAGGGTGGTGCCGGCGCTGGCGATGACCACCATCACGATGGCCACCAGGGTCCGCGCGTGCAGCCGCTGGCCGAGCACCAGCACGCCGGCCAGAGCCGCGAACGCCGGTTCCAGGCTCATCAGCAGGCCGAACGCCGCCGCCGGCAGGCGCCGCAACGCGATCAGCTCCAGCGAGTACGGCACCACCGACGACAGCACCGCCACCGCCAGCCCACCGGCCAGCACGCCGGGGCGGAGCAGCGCCGAACCGCCCTCGATGATCCCGGCCGGAATCAGCACCACCGCGCCGATGCCGAGGGCGATGGCCAGGCCGTCCAGTCCGGCGAAAGCCGACCCGACCCGCTGGGACAGCAGGATGTAGCAGGCCCACAGCGCGCCGGCCAGCAGCGCGAACAGCAGGCCCCGCAGGTTGAGCGAACCGTGCGAGCCACCGAGTGAGAGCAGCACGACACCACCGGTGGCCAGGGCCGCCCACAGCACGTCCAGCAGTCGGCGGGAACCGGCGATGGCGACCAGCAGCGGACCGGTGAACTCCACGGTGACCGCCGGGCCGAGCGGCAGCAGCCGGAGCGCCTCGTAGAAACTCCAGTTCATCAGGCACAGCACCAGGCCGAAGGCCAGCGCCGCGACCAGGTCACGCCGCGACCGGCCGCGCAGTCTGGGCCGGGTCAGCGCGAGCAGGATGGCCGCCGAGAAGGCCAGCCGCAGCAGCACCACGCCGGCCGGGCCGGCCTGGTCGAACAGCCGGTTCGCGAAGGCCGACCCGAACTGGACGGACGCAATGCCCACCAGGATCAGCGCTTGCGGGGGAATCGCGGCCGTCCGGGCTGCCCGTGGGATCACACGCTCCATCGTCTCAGCCGCCGCATCGGGACCGGCGGCCAGTGGTTGGATAGACGGGTGAGCAAGCCATCGCTGGAGGATGCCCGGCTGTACCTGTGTACTGACGCGCGCCAGAAGCAGGGTGATCTGGTGGACTTCCTCGACGCCGTGCTCGGCAACGGGGTGGACATCGTGCAGTTGCGGCAGAAGCATCTGGAAGCCGCCGAGGAGCTGGAGCTGCTCGAGATTTTCGCCGCCGCGTGCCTCCGCCACGACACCCTGCTGGCTGTGAACGACCGGGCCGACGTCGCGGTGGCTGCGGGTGCCGACGTCCTGCATGTCGGCCAGCGGGACCTGCCGCCGTCGACGGCCCGCCGGATCGTGGGCCCGGACGTGATTCTCGGCCTGAGCAGTCACAGCACCGCCGAGGCCACCGCCGCCGCCAGCGCGGCCGAGGTGGATTACTTCTGCCTCGGGCCGGTGTGGGCGACGCCCACCAAGCCCGGACGCCCGCACACCGGGCTCGGACCGGTCGCTGAGCTTGCCGCGGCCGCACCGGCACGACCGTGGTTCGCGATCGGCGGGATCGACGAGACGAATCTGGACGAGGTGCTCGACGCCGGTGCCGAGCGCGCTGTGGTGGTGCGGGTGCTGACCGAGGCCTCTGATCCCGGCGCCGTGGCCGGGCGGCTGGCGGCCCGGCTCAGCGCGCGAGCAGCGGGTAGCGACCGGAGCGCTGGGTAGCGTCGTCGCGGACCGCGGAACTGGTGAGGGAGTGTGGCCCATGGATGCCGCCGCCCGGCGCTGGTTCGACTCCCGCACCTTCGACTCCCGGAATTTTGAGGCCGGCGCCTTCGATGTGGCCGCCCTCGTCCGGGCGAAGCGATGCCGCGAGCAGTCGGTGAGCGTGGTGATCCCGGCCCGCAACGAGGCGGCGACGGTGGGCGCGGTCGTGCGCCAGATTCACCAGGCGCTGGTCGGCCCCGGCCTGGTGGACGAGCTGCTCGTCGTGGATTCGGACTCCGTCGACGGCACCGCGCGGGAGGCCGAAGCCGCGGGGGCCACGGTGTTCGCGGCAGCCGGCATCCCCACCGGAACGGAGCCGAGCCCCGGCAAGGGAGAGGCGCTGTGGAAGTCGCTGTTCGTATCCCGCGGCGACCTGATCGTCTTCATCGACGCCGACCTGACCGAGTGGGGCCCGCACTTCGTCACCGGCCTGCTCGGCCCGCTGCTGCGCGACGACGCGACGCTGCTGGTGAAGGGCTTCTACGACCGGCTCGCCGACGACCTGCCCGGCGGTGCGCAGCAGGGTCAGCCCGCCACCGCACCGCAGGGCGGCCGGGTCACCGAGCTGGTGGCGCGGCCGCTGCTCAACCTGTACTGGCCGCAGCTCTCAGCGGTCGTCCAGCCGCTGGCGGGCGAGTGGGCGATCCGCCGAGGCCTGATGGAGTCGCTGCCGGTTCCGGTCGGCTACGGCGTGGAGTTCGCAACCCTGACCGACACCTGGAGCCGCCACGGCCTGGACGCGATCGCGCAGGTCGACCTCGGGCGCCGGGGCCACCGGCACCAGAACGTGCACGATCTCGGCGTCATGGCGGCAGAGATCCTTGCGACGGCGCTGCGCCGGCTCCCGGGTGAGCCGCCCAGGATCGCCGGGGCCGGCCAGACGTTGCAACAATACGATCGGCAGGCACCGGAGGGTTGGCTCAGCCGGCGGGTGCCGACGCTGGAGCGGCCCGCCGCCCGCGAGAGCCCGCACTACCGCCCTTTCCCCGACCGTTCCCGGATGGACCCGTAATGCTCGAGCTGGCCGGCCAGACCTTCGCCGCCGACGCCCTGCTGATCATGGCGATCGTGAACCGGACGCCGGACTCCTTCTATGACCGGGGCGCCACGTACTCCTTCGGCAAGGCGCTGGATCGCGTCGCCGAGGTGGTGGACGCGGGTGCCGAGATCGTCGACATCGGCGGGGTGAAGGCCGCGCCCGGCGACGAGGTGGACGCTGCCGAAGAGATCCGCCGGACAGTCGACTTCGTCGCCAAGGTCCGCAGCGACTTCCCGGATCTGGTCATCTCGGTCGACACCTGGCGCCATGAGGTGGGCCGGGCGGTCTGCGAGGTAGGCGCGGACGTGCTCAATGACGCGTGGGGCGGCCACGATCCGGTCCTTGCCGAGGTCGCCGCGGAGTTCGATGCCGGGCTGGTCTGCACCCACGCGGGCGGGGTTGAGCCACGCACCCGGCCGCACCGCATCTGCTACGACGACGTGGTCGCCGATGTGCTCGGGCGCACCGTCGGGCTCGCCGAGCGAGCGGTCAGCCTCGGCGTCCGACGTGATCGCGTGATGATCGACCCGGGGCACGATTTCGGCAAGAACACCTGGCACTCGCTCGAGGTCACCCGCCGGATCGGCGAGCTGACGGCGACCGGCTGGCCGGTGCTGGTGTCCCTGTCGAACAAGGACTTCGTCGGAGAGGCGCTGGACCTGCCGCTCGGTGAACGCCTGCTCGGCACGCTGTCGGCGACGGCGGTCTGCGCGTGGCAGGGCGCCACCGTCTTCCGCGCCCACAACGTGCCCGAAACGCGCCAGGTACTCGACATGGTGGCGGCCATCCGGGGCAGCGCACCGCCGAGGCGGGCCGTCCGGGGCCTGGCGTGATCGCCGCCGTCGCGAACTGCCCGCATCCGCCGCTGCTGCTGGACGGCGTCACCGGCAGGCCGGTCGCTGAGGTTGAGCAGTTGCGCGCAGCCTGCCTGACCGCCATCGAGGCGATGGTGAGCGCCGCGCCGACCGAGATCCTGATCATTGGCGGCGCGACCCCCACCGAGCTGGACAAGCCGGTGAGCGTGCTGGTCGGACGGCTGCTGCTGGCCCGGGCAGAGTGCCCGCTGCCGGTGGATCAGCTCGTCGTGCCGGCGGAAACGCCGACGGAGCGCTGCCTATGGATCGGACGCGAGGCGGCGTCCCGGAAGGCACGTACCGGCCTGCTGGTGATGGGCGACGGCTCGGCCCGGCGCTCGGTCAGGGCCCCGGGGTATCTGGACGGCCGCGCCGCGCCCTTCGACGCCGCGGTGGAGCGGGCGTTCGCCGGCGCCGATCCGGCGGGGCTGGCTGCGCTGGACGCCGACCTCGCGGCCGAGTTGCTGGTCGCCGGCCGCGCAGCCTGGCAGGTGCTCGCCGGAGCCATGATCGCGAGAGCCGCCGGCGCCTTCGCGGCGACGGTGCACTACGCCGCTGATCCGTTCGGCGTCTGGTATCCCGTCGTCAGCTGGGTTCCGTCCATCGGAAGCGTGTCCGACTAGGCAATCCGTATAGCGCAATCTGTACAGCAAACCGCGCCCTTGAACGATCAGGATGCGCAACGATGCCAGGTTCGCCTGCGCATGTTGCTACCCACGAGCTGTCGATGCATCCTGACGCGAACAGGTCCGGGCTCCGGGCCGGCGAGCCGAAGAGCACCGAGGGCACAGCGGAGGAACGCAGATGACGATGACCGACCCGGGCCTGACCCCGGACGAGAAGGCCGCCAACCTGAACCTCGAGCAGCTCAAGCAGCTCGTCGGACTGGTGCCGTACAACCAGAGCACCGACCCGTTTCCGGTCACCGGCTGGGACGCGATCGTCTTCGTGGTCGGCAACGCCACCCAGACCGCGCACTACTACGAGTCCGCGTACGGGATGGAGCTCGAGGCCTACTCCGGCCCCGAGACCGGCAACCGCGACCACAAGTCCTACGTGCTGCGCAGCGGCTCCTGCCGGTTCGTGATCAGCGGCGGGGTGTCACCCGACAGCCTGCTGCTGGACCACCACCGCCAGCACGGCGACGGCGTCGTCGACATCGCGCTGGAGGTGCCCGACGTCGACCGGTGCATCGCGCACGCCCGCAGCCAGGGCGCTCGGGTCCTCGAAAAGCCGCACGACATCTCGGACGAGTTCGGCACCGTCCGGATCGCGGCCATCGCCGCCTACGGCGACACCCGGCACACCCTCATCGACCGCTCCGGCTACACCGGCGTCTACCTGCCCGGCTATGTCGAGCGCAGCGCCGGCTACGTCAAGCGGGACGGGGCTCCGAAGCGGATGTTCCAGGCGCTGGACCACGTCGTGGGCAACGTGGAGCTGGGCAAGATGGACGAGTGGGTCACGTACTACAACAAGGTCATGGGCTTTCTCAACATGGCCGAGTTCGTGGGCGACGACATCGCCACCGACTACTCCGCGCTGATGTCGAAGGTCGTCGCGAACGGCAACCACCGGGTCAAGTTCCCGCTCAACGAGCCGGCGATCGCCAAGAAGCGCAGCCAGATCGATGAGTTCCTGGAGTTCTACCGCGGCCCCGGCGTGCAGCACCTCGCGCTCGCCACCAACGACATCCTCCGGACGGTCGACGCGATGCGGGCCGAGGGTGTGGAGTTCCTGGCCACGCCGGATTCCTACTATTCCGACCCCGCGCTGCGGGCCCGCATCGGCGAGGTCCGGGCACCGATCGAGGAACTGCAGTCCCGCGGCATCCTGGTGGACCGGGACGAGGACGGCTACCTCTTGCAGATCTTCACCAGGCCGACGGGGGACCGTCCGACGGTGTTCTTCGAGCTCATCGAGCGGCACGGCTCGCTCGGCTTCGGCAAGGGCAACTTCAAGGCGCTGTTCGAGGCGATCGAGCGCGAGCAGGACAGCCGCGGCAACCTCTGAGCCGGTCCGGCCGCTTCGCTGACACAATCGCCTGTGAAGCGGTTGTCGGCGGTGGTTCGGGGGAGGGAGGCCAGGCGATGGTCAGGCGAGAGCTGGACGCGTTGGACGTCTCGATCCTGTCCGCGCTGCGCTCGGCACCCCGGGCCGGCTACCTGGAGCTCTCGCGCCTGCTCCAGGTGTCCCGGGCGACCATCCAGGCCCGGCTCGAACGGCTGGAACGCGACGGCGTGGTGTCCGGCTACGGCCCCGACGTCGACCTGACGGCCGCTGGCTACCCGGTGCTCGCCTTTGCCACGCTCGAGATCGCTCAAGGCCGGCTGGACGAGGTGACCGCGGCCATGGCGGCGATTCCCGCCGTGGTCGAGGCGTATGCCACCACCGGTCCGGGTGATGTGCACTGCCGGCTCGCCGCGGCCTCGCACGAGGACCTGCAGCAGGTGCTCATCCAGGTGTCCCAGATTCCGGGGGTGGCCAGGTCGACGTCGGTGGTCGCGCTGACCAGGCTGGTCGAGCACCGTGCGGTCGAGCTGCTCGCCGCCGCCGAGGTGCGCCCCGCGAGCCGGACGACGCCGCGCTGAGACCACGGATCGGCCGACAACACAGAACCGACAACACAGAACCGCCCGGATGCGGCAATGCCGATCCGGGCGGTTCCATGCGCGCTGTCAGTCAGCTCAGCCGGCGGCCGAGGTGAACACCGGCAGGTAGCCACCGGATTGGCCGGCGGCAGTGGGGTGGTACGACTCCCCGATGTCGAGGTAGTTCAGCGAGTGCAGCCACGAGGTGCCGTCGCAGATCTCGTGCCCGACGAAGGCCGGGCGCGCCTCGGCGAAGGTGAAGCCGTGGGCGGCGACGGCGGTCTTGATGATGCCGTCCGCCATGTTGATGCCCTCGTCGATCTTGGCCCGCGAGGTGGAGCTGAGGCCGATGCAACCCCAGACCGACGTGTCATAGAAGACGGGGTAGTCCAGGACGACGACCTTGGCGTTCGGGGCATGTGACCGGATCGAGTTGTACAGGTTGTTCAGGTTGCCCGGCAGGATCGACTGGGACTTGGCCTCGGCGTTGTTGACCGCCGCCACGCACTGGGTGGTTCCGTACAGCACACAGGTCTGCATGATGTTCGAGAAGCCTACGTCGTTGCCGCCGGCGGTGACGCTGACCAGGTTGGTCGCCGAGCTCAGCGCCGAGACCTGGGTGCTGATCACCGAGGACGTGGTGGCGCCCGAACACGCGACAGAGACATAGGAGGTGGGCAGGTGCGCCTTGGCCCAGAGCGCGGAGTAGGCGTTGGGGCTGCGGTCACAGCTGCCGCTCTCGCTGGTGTAACTGCCCGCTCCGACGCCGGAGGAGTACGAGTCGCCCAGGGCGACATAGTTGCGAGTGGCCGCGGACGCGGGACCCGCCGTGAGCAGAGCAGTGACGGCGACCGTCGCGACCGCACTTGCGGCAGCGACCAATGGGCGCAGATGGCGCATGAAAACCTCCGGGGGTGGGATGAAGCGATGGACACATAGGTATCAGTAACGCCCGGTTTTGTATAGTGTTAAGCCCATCTTTGTAGCTGCCAGATGTGGCCAGGTAATAACTGGCGTGACCTGGGTGCCCTCGCCGGACGGGGGGAGGCAGGGTCCGGAGGTCGCTGCAACCGCGTCGAGTGAGCGCTCCGCGCCGTCGCACCGGGCGCATAGGACGGCTGAGAAAGGCCTACACTTCTCATGGCGAGTTAGTGAAAGTTTTCACTAACTCACAGAATCGTGGACAATAGAGCCGTCGCACGGGTACGAGCATTGCGACCCGCGCTAGGCACCGCAGCAAGGAGGGCCGGCATGACTGCGATCAGCGACGCGTCATCGGCTCCCACGATTGCTGCCGGTGCGCTGGGGGAGTTGCCTTCCGACCGCACGTACGACGCGGACGTCATTGTCGTCGGCGCCGGCCCGTCCGGCTCGGCCGCCGCCTACTGGCTGGCTACCGCGGGCGTCGACGTGCTGCTGCTGGAGAAGACGACATTCCCCCGCGAGAAGGTGTGCGGCGACGGGCTGACCCCGCGCGGTACCCGAGCGCTGGTTGACATGGGCATCGACGTCAGTGAAGAGGCTGGGTGGCTGCACAACAAGGGGCTGCGGGTCATCGGCGGCGGCCTGCGTCTGGAACTCAACTGGCCCGAACTGGCGTCCTTCCCCGATTACGGTCTCGTCCGACCGCGCGCGGATCTCGACCACCTGCTGGTGCAGCAGGCGGTGCAGGCAGGTGCCCGGCTGCACGAGCAGACCTCGGTCACCGCGCCGATCCTCGATGCCCAGGGCCGCGTCGTCGGTGTGACCGCGAAGGCCGGCGCTGGTGCGGGCGAGAAGACGGAGCACAGCTACCGCGCTCCCGTCGTCCTCGCCTGCGACGGAGTGTCCGGCCGCTTCGCGCTGGCGCTCGGGATGCAGCGAAACGACAAGCGACCGATGGGTGTGGCCGTCCGGCGGTACTACAGCAGCCCGCGCACCAACGACGACTACCTCGAGTCCTGGCTGGAGCTGTGGGACGGCCCACCGGGTGCCGACGACGCCAGGCTGCTGCCCGGCTACGGCTGGATCTTCGGCATGGGCGACGGTTCGGTCAACGCGGGCCTCGGGGTGCTGAACTCCTCCGCGGGCTTCCAGAAGACCAACTACCGGACGCTGCTCACCACCTGGCTGGACAACACCCCCGAGGAGTGGGGCCTGCGCGAAGAGAACGCGCTGTGCCCGACCCAGGGCGCCGGCCTGCCGATGGGCTTCAACCGAACCCCGCACTACCGGAACGGCGTGCTGCTCGTCGGGGACTCGGGCGGCTCGGTCAATCCGTTCAACGGCGAAGGCATTCCGTACGCGATGGAGTCCGGCAAGTTCGCCGCCGAGGCGGTCGTGCAGGCGCTGGCCCGGCCCGAGGGCGCCGGCCGCGAGCGCGCGCTGGCCGGCTATCCGGCCGCGATGGCCGCGGAGTGGGGCGCGTACTACCGGCTCGGCGGGGTGTTCGTAAAACTGATCGGCAATCCCGCGGTGATGCGGGCCTGCACCAGGCACGGCCTGCCGCACCCGAGGTTGATGAAGTTCGTTCTCAAGCTGCTCGCGAACCTGACCGACCCGCACGACGGTGACGCGAGCGACCGCATCATCACCGCCCTGACCAAAGTGACGCCGGCCTTGCGATAGCACCGACACTAGGGGGTTAGGCAAGCCTAACCAGCACTGGATCACGGCAGGCTACTAGCCTGAGAGAGCCGCTGCGGCGGGTGAGTCGCCGCCGTGATGAGGACGAAGTTCAAACGAGGAAGAGGGGAAGCAGGTTCACCATGCTTTCGACGTACCTGCCGATCGTGGTCCTTTTCGCCCTGGCATTCGGCTTCGCGGTCTTCTCCGTCATCATCGCGACCATCACCGGGCCCAAGCGCTACAACAAGGCCAAGATGGACTTTTACGAGTGCGGCATCGAGCCGGCGCCGATGTCCTCGGGCCCGAACCGGTTCCCGGTCAAATACTTCCTGACCGCGATGCTCTTCATCGTCTTCGACATCGAGATCATCTTCCTCTACCCCTACGCAGTCGAGAGCGAGAATCTCCGCCTCTTCGGCTTGGCCGAGATCTTCCTGTTCATCGGCACCGTCTTCATCGCCTACGCCTACGTGTGGCGACGCGGTGGCCTGGACTGGGACTGAACATGCACGACTACTGCCTTACCTTCAAGAAGATTGGCCCGGTGACATGGGTTTAGAAGAGAAACTTCCAGACGGGATCCTGCTGGCCAGTGTCGAAGGCCTGGTCAACTGGACCCGCAAGTCCTCGTTGTGGCCGGTGACCTTCGGCCTCGCGTGCTGCGCGATCGAGATGATGACCTTCGGAGCGCCCCGCTTCGACTCCGCGCGTTTCGGCATGGAGGTCTTCCGCCCCTCGCCGCGCCAGTCGGACCTGATGATCGTGGCAGGCCGGGTCAGCCAGAAGATGGCCCCCGTCGTCCGCCAGATCTATGACCAGATGGCGGAGCCCCGCTGGGTGATCGCCATGGGCGTCTGCGCCTCCTCCGGCGGTATGTTCAACAACTACTCGATCGTGCAGGGCGTGGACCACATCGTGCCGGTGGACATGTACCTGCCCGGCTGCCCGCCGCGTCCGGAGATGTTGATCGACGCGATCCTGAAGCTGCACCACAAGATCCAGAACGAGCCGCTCGGCCCCAAGCGCGCCGCGAAGCTCGCGGGCCAGAAGGTCGAACTGGTTCCGTCGGCGCAGAGGTACGCCAAGTGACCCAGCTTCCCGAAGACCGCGAGACCCGGCTGGCCCAGCTGTCGGGCTCGCTGCCGGCCGGCCGGTCCCGGCCGGGCATGTTCGGCGTCACCGGTAGCGGCGACACCTCAGGCTTCTCCGGCCTGCAGCGCCAGCCGTGGGTCGAGCTGCCGGCCGAGCGTCCGTACGGCAGCTACTTCGACGAGGTCATGGACTCCTTCCAGGCCGCGTACTCCGGCTTCGATGCGGCCGTACAGAAGGTCGTCGTCGACCGCGGTGAGATCACCCTGCATATCGCGCGTGAGCACATCGCGGCGGTGGCACAGGTGTTTCGCGACGACGAGAGCCTGCGCTTCGAACTCCTGTCCTCGGTGTCGGGCGTGGACTATCTCTCCCGCGAAGGCGCCGAGGGCACCCGGCTGCACGTCGTCTATCACCTGACGTCAATGACGTATCGGCGTCGCATCCGGCTCGAGGTCGCGGTCTCGGTCGCCGACCCGCACCTGCCTTCGGTCACCGCGGTCTATCCGACCGCGGACTGGCAGGAACGCGAGACGTGGGACATGTTCGGGGTCATCTTCGACGGCCACCCGTCGCTGACCCGGATTTTGATGCCTGATGACTGGGACGGCTTTCCCCAGCGCAAGGACTATCCGCTCGGCGGTGTCGAGATCGATTACAAGGACGGCGCACACATTCCGCCGCCGGACGAGCGTCGGGCCTACCGATGAGCGGCCACGTGGCTGCCGGCCTGGTTGCCGGCAGCAGTCAGTCCACGAGCAACAGCACAGATGAGTCGATGGTGTAGCTGATGGCACAATCACAGAGCCGATCCCGAGCGACCACCGAAGGCCGCGTGTTCGATCTGTCCGGCGGCGACTGGGACTCGGTGCTCGGGGAAGACCCGATCGCCGAGGAGCGGCTGGTTCTCAATATGGGGCCGCAGCACCCGTCCACCCACGGCGTCCTGCGCCTCGTCCTCGAACTCGAGGGCGAAAGCGTCACCGACGTCCGGCTGGTGGTCGGCTACCTGCACACCGGCATCGAGAAGAACGCCGAGTTCCGCAACTGGACGCAGGGCAGCACGTTCGTGACCCGCTGTGACTACCTCGCGCCGTTGTTCAACGAGACGGCGTACTCGATGGCCGTCGAGAAGCTGCTCGGCACCGAGATCACCGAGCGTGCCACGCTGATCCGGGTGCTGATGATGGAGATCAACCGCATCTCCTCGCACTTCGTGTGGCTGGCCACCGGCGGCATGGAGCTGGGCGCGCTGACCGCGATGACCAACGGCTTCCGGGCCCGCGAGCGTTGCCTGGACATCCTCGAGATGATCACCGGGCTGCGGATGAACCACGCCTACATCCGTCCGGGCGGCGTCGCGCAGGACCTGCCCGAGGGCTACGCGCCGAAGATCCGCGAGTGGCTCAAGGCGATGGACGAAGAGGTCGCCGGCGTCGACAAGCTGCTGCGCGGACAGCCGATCTGGATCAAGCGCATCAAGGGCGTCGGCTGGATCGGTGTCGAGGGCTGCCTGTCGCTCGGCCTGACCGGCCCGATGCTGCGGGCCGCCGGCCTGCCGTGGGACCTGCGCAAGACCGAGCCGTACCTCGGGTACGAGACCTATGACTTCGACGTTCCCACCGACTCCGGTGGCGACTGCTGGAGTCGCTTCGTCGTCCGGGTCGCCGAGATCCGCGAGAGCCTGCGGATCATCGCCCAGGTGCTGGACCGGATCGAGGACACCCCTGGCCCCATCATGGTCGAGGACCCGAAGATCGCCTGGCCCGCGCAGTTGTCCATCGGCCCCGACGGCATGGGCAACTCGCCCGCCTACATCAACAAGATCATGAACGGCTCGATGGAGTCGCTGATCCACCACTTCAAGCTGGTGACCGAGGGGTTCCGGGTGCCTCCGGGCCAGGTGTACGTGCCCATCGAAGGACCTCGCGGCGAGCTGGGCGCCCATGTGGTGTCCGACGGTGGCACCCGGCCCTACCGGATTCACCTGCGCGAGCCGTCATTCATCAACCTGCAGGCCACGGCGGCCATGACCATCGGTGGTCAGATCGCGGATGTGATTGCATCCGTCGCCTCGCTCGACCCGGTCATGGGCGGTTGCGACCGATGAGCACGCGACGATCCGGATGGAGAGCGTTGACCCGATGAGCCCGTCTACCAACACCCGCTTGACGCTGATCGACATCGAGCGCCCGGGCAATGCCGATGTCTTCGACGCAGAAGTCCGTGCCGCGGCCGATGAGATCATCGCTCGCTACCCGGCCGGGCAGTCGCGGTCGGCGCTGCTGCCGATGCTGCACCTGGTGCAGTCCGAGCAGACCTACGTCTCCGCCGACGGCATCGCGTTCTGCGCGGACGTCCTCGGCCTGACCAAGGCCCAGGTAGCGGCGGTCGCGACGTTCTACACGATGTACAAGCGCAAGCTGACAGGTGAGTATCTGGTCAGCGTGTGCACGAACACCCTGTGCGGAATGCTCGGCGGGGACGACATCTATCGCACGCTGTCCGACACCCTGGGCGTCGGCATGAACGAGACGACGGCCGACGGGCTGATCACCCTGGAGCACGCCGAGTGCTTGGCCGCGTGCGACTACGCGCCCGTGGTGACCGTCAACTACGAGTTCTTCGACAACCAGACGCCGGAATCGGCCAGCGGCCTGGTCAGCGAGCTGCGCGGCGGCAGCCGCCCGCTGCCGACCCGCGGCGCGCCGCTGTGCAGCTTCCGGGAGATCTCACGGCAGATCGCCGGCTTCGTCGACCAGCGTCCGGAGTCCGTCCGGGCGAGCGCCACCGGCCCGCAGACCGAGGCCGGCGTCATGCTGGCGCAGCAGCGCAACGAACAGGCGCCCGGTTACCAGCCCGAGCAGGACGCGGGCTCCGCCAGCGCCGGGCACGCAGAACGGGCCGCCGCCGAGAACAGCGGCACCCGCGACGGATCGAGCGCCAACGATGCCCCGCTCAACACCTTCCAAAGCGATCCGGCGGCCGACTCCAAGACCGGCGGCCAGAGCGAACGAATCGGCAAGGGTGACTGACATGGCACTGACCCCCGTACTGACCAAGCGGTTCGGCACCAACGCGCCCTGGCGCATCGACAACTACGAGCGGCTGGACGGCTACGCCGGCCTGCGCAAGGCGTTGACGATGCAGCCGGACGAGCTGATCGCCCTGGTCAAGGAATCCAACCTGCGCGGCCGCGGCGGCGCGGGATTCCCGACCGGTATGAAGTGGCAGTTCATACCGCAGGCCAAGCCGGGTGAGCCCAGCAAGCCGCATTACGTCGTGATCAACGCCGACGAGGGCGAGCCGGGTACCTGCCGGGACCTGCCGCTGATGATGAACGATCCGCACTCCATGATCGAGGGCGTCATCATCGCCTGCTATGCGGTTCGCGCCGCGCACGCGTTCGTCTACATCCGGGGCGAGGCGGTGCACGCGATCCGCCGGGTGACCCAGGCCGTCAACGAGGCCTACGCCCACGGCTACCTGGGCGACAACGTCCTCGGCAGCGGTCTGCGCTTCGACATCACCGTGCACGGCGGTGCCGGCGCCTACATCTGCGGCGAAGAGACAGCGCTGCTCGACTCGCTGGAGGGCAAGCGCGGCCAGCCCCGGCTCAAGCCGCCGTTCCCCGCGACCAACGGCCTGTACGACGCGCCCACCGTCGTCAACAATGTCGGCACCCTGGCCAGCGTTCCGTACATCGTGCTGGGCGGCGCGGCCTGGCACAAGAAGATGGGGCCGGACGGCTCGCCGGGTACCTCGATCTACTCGCTGTCCGGGCGGGTCAAGAACCCCGGCCAGTACGAGGCGCCCATGGGCACCACGCTGCGCGAACTGCTTGAGATGGCCGGTGGGATGAGCCGGGGCAAGGACCTGAAGTTCTGGACCCCCGGCGGTTCGTCCACGCCCCTGTTCACGGCCGAGCACCTCGACGTGCCGCTGGACTTCGACTCGGTCGGCAAGGCCGGTTCCATGAACGGCACCTCGGCCGTGATGATCTTCGATACCGACGACAGCGTCGTGCAGGCCGTCCTCAAGTGGACCCAGTTCTACGAGCACGAGTCGTGCGGCAAGTGCACCCCGTGCCGCGAGGGCAACTACTGGACGGCCCAGATCCTGGAGCGGATCTGGCACGGTGAGGGCGTTCTCGCCGACCTCGATACTCTGCTCGATGTCAGTGACAACATCTTCGGCCGCTCGTTCTGCGCCCTGGGCGACGGTGCCACCAGCTGCATCATGTCCTCCATCAAGTACTTCCGGGACGAGTACCTGGCTTTGATCGCGAAGAACCCGAACAGCGGGCTCGATGCCGGCTCGTCTCAGGCACCAGCCCTGACCGGAGCATCCGCATGACCGTTGCGCCCAGCAAGCCGACCTCCACCCAGCCCCCGGCTGAGGACCTCGTCACCGTCACCATCGACGGCATCGAGCTCTCGGTTCCCAAGGGCACCCTGCTGATCCGCGCCGCTGAGCACCTCGGCATCCAGATCCCGCGGTTCTGTGACCACCCGCTGCTGGAACCGGCCGGTGCCTGCCGGCAGTGCCTGGTCGAGGTCACCGACATGGGCAACGGGCGCGGCATGCCCAAGCCCGCCGCTTCGTGCACCACCACGGTGATGCCCGGCATGGTGATCAAGACGCAGCTGACCTCGGCGGTCGCCGACAAGGCGCAGCAGGGTGTCATGGAAATGCTGCTGATCAACCACCCGCTGGACTGCCCGGTCTGCGACAAGGGCGGTGAGTGCCCGCTGCAGAACCAGGCGATGAGCAACGGCCGCGCCGAGAGCCGGTTCGTCGAGCACAAGCGCACCTTCGCCAAGCCGGTCGCGGTGTCGACCCAGGTGCTGCTGGACCGCGAGCGGTGCGTGCTGTGCCAGCGCTGTACCCGCTTCTCCGACCAGATCGCCGGTGACCCGTTCATCGACCTGCTCGAGCGCGGCGCGCAGCAGCAGATCGGCACCTCGACCGACACCCCGTTCCAGTCCTACTTCTCCGGCAACACCGTGCAGATCTGCCCGGTGGGGGCGCTCACCGGCGCCTCGTACCGATTCCGGGCCCGGCCGTTCGACCTGATGTCGACGCCGAGCATCTGCGAGCACTGCTCCTCGGGCTGCTCGCTGCGCAGCGACTGGCGGCGTGGCAAGATCACCCGCCGGCTCGCCGGTGAGGACGCCGAGGTCAACGAGGAGTGGAACTGCGACAAGGGCCGGTGGGCCTTCCAGTACATCAACCAGCCCGACCGGTTGCTGCACCCGCTGGTGCGCAACGCCGCCGGGCAGCTGGTCGAGACGTCCTGGCCCGAGGCGCTGGAGGCGGCCGCCCTCGGTCTCGCCCGCGCCCGTGACAACGGCGGCGTCGGGGTGCTGCCGGGCGGCCGGCTGACCGAAGAGGATGCCTACGCGTACTCCAAGTTCGCCCGGGTGGTGCTCGGCACCAACGACATCGACTTCCGCGCACGGCCGCACTCGGATGAGGAGCTGGCGTTCCTGGGCGCGGCGGTGGCGGGCGTCACGCCCTACACCGGTGGGGTGAGCTTCACCGACCTCGAGAACGCCCGGACCGTACTGCTGATCGGCTTCGAACCCGAAGAGGAGTCGCCGATCACGTTCCTGCGACTGCGCAAGGGCACCCGGGCCGGTATCACGATGGTCTACTCCATCGCCGCGATTGCCTCACGGGGCCTGGACAAGCTGCGCGGTCACCTGATCGCGACGGTTCCCGGCGACGAGGCGGCGGTTCTCGCCGACCTCGATGTCGACCTCCGCGAGGCACTGACCGCCGGCGTGATCCTCGTCGGCGAGCGGATGGCCACCGTCCCCGGCGCGCTGAGCGCCGCCGTCGAACTGGCCGAGGCCACCGGGGCCCGGCTGGCCTGGGCTCCGCGCCGTGCGGGCGACCGGGGCGCGCTGGATGCAGGTGCCGTGCCGACCCTGCTTCCCGGCGGCCGGCCGGTCACTGACGATGCCGCCCGGGTCCAGGTGGAGCGGGTGTGGAACGCGCACGTGCCGACCGCGCCCGGACGCGACCTCACCGGCATCCTGACCGCGTTGACCGATGACACCGCCCCGCTCGGCGGACTGCTGATCGGCGGCGTCGATCTGGCGGACCTGCCGGACAGCGCCATCGCCGAGGCCGCTCTGGCGGCCGCCGGCTTCGTGGTGAGCCTGGAGATCAGGCGCTCGTCGGTCACCCCGTACGCCGACGTGGTATTGCCGGTGGCGGTGGCTGCCGAGAAGGCCGGCCGCTTCGTCACCTGGGAGGGTCGTCGTCGCCCGTTCGACCTGACGCTGACCAACACCGGCCAGCTGCCGGACGGTCGGGTGCTGAACGCGCTCGCCGACGAGCTGGACGTCAATCTCGGACTGCCCAGCCACGAGAACGCCCGCGTCGAGCTCGACGCCCTGGGGGTTGCCACCGTCCGGGTGAGCGCTCCACGGGCCGTCAGGTACCCCCGCGGTGCCCACCGCGTCCAGCCGCGCGGTAATCAGACCGTCCTGGCGACCTGGCACGAGCTGATCGACGGCGGTTCGCTCACCGACGGTGAAGAGAACCTCGCCGGTACCGCGAAGCCGCTGCGGGTGGTCCTGGGCGCCCAGACGGCCGCCGGACTCGGGGTTTCCGAGGGCGACGCCGTCACGGTCAGCACCGCCCACGGCTCGATCACCGCGGCCGTGCAGCTCACCGAGCGGGCGGCGCCCGGCGTGGTGTGGCTGCCCGCCAACCACCGGCACGGCTCGGTCCGCACGCTGCTCAACGCGGTGCACGGCGACGCGGTGACCGTGACTCCGGCGTTGGCCGCTGACCCAAGCTCAGATCTCGGTGTGGCACGTGGAGGTGCGGCATGAACCACGCGGCCATTCTGGCGGTGGCGGACCAGACCGGTTCGACACTCGGCGGATTCGGGCACGACCCGTTCTGGCTGGTCCTGATCAAAGTCCTCGGCGTCTTCGTGTTTCTCGTCGTGATGACGTTGTTCTCGATCGTGTTCGAGCGCAAGGTCGTCGGGCGGATGCAGAACCGGATCGGCCCGAACCGGACCGGACCGTGGGGCATCCTGCAGTCCCTGGCGGACGGCATAAAGCTCGCCTTCAAAGAAGAGATCATCCCGACGCTGGCGGACAAGCCGGTGTACTGGATCGCTCCCGTCCTGTCGGCGGTGCCGGCCTTCCTGGCGTTCTCCGTCATCCCGTTCGGCCCCGGGGTGTCGATCTTCGGCCACCACACGCAGCTCCAGCTGACCGACCTTCCGGTCGGCGTGCTGGTCATCCTGGCGTGTTCGTCGCTCGGTGTGTACGGCATCGTGCTGGCCGGTTGGGCGTCCGGCTCGACGTACCCGCTGCTCGGTGGGCTGCGGTCGGCCGCGCAGATGATCTCCTACGAGGTCGCCATGGGCTTGTCGCTCGTCATGGTCTTTCTCTACGCCGGAACCATGTCGACGTCGGGCATCGTGCAGTACCAGAGCGATCACATCTGGAACGCCCTGCCGCTGTTCGTCTCCTTCGGGGTCTACCTCATCGCGATGGTCGGTGAGACCAACCGCGCACCGTTCGACCTGCCAGAGGCGGAGTCGGAGCTGGTCGGCGGTTTCCACACCGAGTATTCCTCGATGAAGTTCGCCCTGTTCTTCCTTGCCGAATACATCAACATGGTCACCGTCTCGGCACTGGCCACGACGATGTTCCTCGGTGGCTGGCGCGCCCCGTTCCCGCTGTCGCTCTGGCACGGCGCGAACTCCGGCTGGTGGCCGATGGTGTGGTTCACCGCCAAGGTGATCCTCTTCATCTTCGGCTTCGTCTGGCTGCGTGGCACGCTGCCGCGGCTGCGCTACGACCAGTTCATGCACTTCGGTTGGAAGGTGCTGATCCCGATCAACCTGGTCTGGATCCTCGCCATCACCACCATGCGCGTGCTCCGCAACGAGGGCTGGAACGCCTTCGCGGTGATCCTGGTCGTCGGCCTGCCCGTCGTGGCGATCATCGCCAGCTGGGCGCTGGTCGACCTGCGGCGCAGCAAGCGGATCGACGCCGAGGCCGCGACCGAAGAAGAAGCGGAGGCAGCCCGACCGGCCACCTTCCCAATTCCCCCGCTGGACCTGGTCGTGCCGCGCTCACCATGGCTGGTCAGCGCCGGCGTGAGCTCCGCCGCTCTGCCGGCCTCAGAAAGCACGACACACGAAAGGCCTCTCAATGGCTGACGTACCAAGGCCGTCGCCGTCCGCGGACCACGCCGCGCGGCCTACCGGTGCCGCGGTTCCCGCGGACCGGCAGGCCCCGCTGCCCGTGACCACCAACGACGTGCCGGCACCGCTCGATGTCTCGGCCAAGCGGTTGGACGAGGACGAGTTCAACCAGCCCAATGCCACCCTGGCGAGCTTCGCCGGTGGCTTCGGGCTGACGTTCTCGACGATGTTCAAGAAGGTCTATACCCAGCAGTACCCGTTCGAGGTCTTCCCGACCGCGCCGCGCTTCCACGGCCGGCACGTGCTCAACCGGCACCCGGACGGGCTCGAGAAGTGCATCGGCTGTGAGCTGTGCGCCTGGGCCTGCCCCGCCGACGCGATCTACGTCGAGGGCGGCGACAACACCGAGACGGAGCGCTACTCACCGGGTGAGCGTTACGGCAAGGTGTACCAAATCAACTATCTGCGCTGCATCTTCTGCGGGTACTGCATCGAGGCCTGCCCGACCCGTTCGCTGACCATGAGCAACGAGTACGAGCTGGCGCTGGACAACCGCCAGGATCTGATCTACACCAAGGAGCAGCTGATGGCCCCGCTGCTTCCCGGCATGGAGGCGCCGCCGCACCCGATGCGCCTCGGTGATGACGAGAAGGCTTACTACACGCCCCGCAAAGAAGAAGGCGCGCCGCAGAGCGGGGCCAACGTCGCCGGCCGGCCGATCACGAGCAACGCCATCGAGGTCGGGGGTCACCACGCATGAGTGCGACACAGGTGGTGCTCGCCGCGGCCAGCACTAGCAAGGTGACGACCGGCGAGGCCGTCTCGTTCTGGATTCTCGGGCCGGTAGCGCTGCTCGGCGCCATCGGCACGGTGACCCTGCGCAACGCGGTCCACTCGGCACTGTCGCTGGTCGCCACGATGATGTGCCTCGGCCTGTTCTACCTGATCGAGCAGGGGCCATTTCTCGGGCTCGTGCAGATCATCGTCTACACCGGCGCCATCATGATCTTGTTCCTGTTCGTGCTGATGCTGGTCGGCCGTGACTCCTCGGACTCCCTGGTCGAGACGCTGCGCGGGCAGCGAATAGCGGCGTTGCTCTCGGGCCTGGCGTTCGCCCTGCTGGTCGCCCTGGCGATCGGCCGCGCGTTCACCGGCCAGAGCGTGAAGAACCTGGACGAGGCGAACGGCCAGTACGGCAACAACGTCAACGGCATCGCCCACCAGTTGTTCACCAAGTACCTGTTCGCCTTCGAGCTGACCTCGGCACTGCTCATCGTCGCGGCCGTCGGTGCCATGATCCTGGCGCACATCGAGCGGGACGGGCCCAAGCCGACGCAGAAGAGCTTGGCCCGCGAGCGCATCCGCTCCGGTCGCCCGCAGCCGCTGCCCGGACCGGGTGTGCTCTCCTCGGGCAACGCGGTCGGCACTCCCGCGCTGCTTCCGGACGGCTCCATCGCCGGCGAGTCGCTGCTGGGTGGGGCACCCCTCAAGGTGGGCGGCCGGGACGCGCTGCCCGGACGAAACGGTGACCTCTCGTGACGCCTACCTACTATCTGGTTCTCTCCGCGGCGCTGTTTTCGATCGGCGCCGTTGGTGTGCTGGTGCGGCGCAACGCGATCGTCGTGTTCATGTGCGTGGAGCTCATGCTCAACGCGGTGAACCTGACCCTGGTCACGTTCGCCCGCATCAACGGCACCCTGGACGGTCAGATCATGGCCTTCTTCGTCATGGTCGTGGCCGCGGCTGAAGTCGTGGTCGGCCTAGCCATCATCATGTCCATCTTCCGGACGCGACGGTCGGCCTCGGTCGACGACGCAAACCTCCTGAAGTACTAAGGGAGCTGTAGAAACTTGAACGCCGCTCACGGAATTCAGTCCGCAGCCTGGCTGCTGGTGGCGGTCCCCGCGCTGTCCGCCGCCGTCCTGCTGCTATTCGGCAAGCGAGCCGACAAATGGGGTCACCTGCTCGGCGCGCTGGTGCCGGTGCTCCTGTTCATCTACGCCGCGATGCTGTTCTTCTCCATCCGGGGTGAGAGCGGTGAGGGACGCGAGCGCAACCTGCACCTGTTCAGCTGGATTCCGGTGGGCGGCTTCGACGTCGACGTCGGCTTCCTGCTCGACCCGCTGTCGCTCACCTTCGTGCTGCTGATCACCGGGGTCGGGTCGTTGATCCACATCTACGCCGTGGGCTACATGGCCCACGATCCCGGCCGGCGCCGTTTCTTCGGTTACTTCAACCTGTTCATCGCGGCGATGCTGCTGCTGGTGCTCGCCAACGGCTACCTGGTGCTCTACGTCGGCTGGGAAGGCGTGGGCCTGGCGTCCTACCTGCTCATCGGCTACTACTACACCCGCCCCGCTGCCGGTACGGCAGCCAAGAAGGCGTTCATCGCCAACCGCGTCGGCGATGTGGGCCTTTCCATCGCCATCATGCTGATGTTCGTCTACGTCGGCTCGACGGACTTCCAGCACGTCCTGTACGGCGGCGCGCTGAACGCCCTCAAGCCCGGCGTCATCCTGGCCATCTCGCTGATGCTACTGCTCGGTGCCTGCGGAAAGTCGGGGCAGTTCCCGCTGCAGACGTGGCTGCCGGATGCCATGGAGGGGCCGACCCCGGTGTCGGCACTCATCCACGCGGCGACCATGGTGACCGCCGGCGTGTACCTGATCGCCCGGTCCGCGCCCATCTTCAACCTCACGCAGGACGGCCGGACCGTGGTCACGGTGATCGGCGCAATCACGCTGCTGTACGGCTGCGTCTGTGCCTTCGGGCAGGACGACCTGAAGAAGGTGCTCGCCTACTCCACGGTGAGCCAGATCGGTTACATGTTCCTGGCCGTGGGGCTCGGCAACGGCGTCTATGCGATCGGCATCCTGCACCTGGTCGGGCACGGCTTCTTCAAGGCGGCGCTGTTTCTCTCCGCCGGCTCGGTCATGCATGCGATGAACGACCGCATCGACATGCGCCGCTTCGGTGGCCTGGCCAGGGTCATGCCGATCACCTACGGCGTGTTCGTCTGCGGCTACCTCGCGATCATCGGTTTCCCCGGCGCGACCGGCTTCTTCACCAAGGACAAGATCATCGAGGCCGCCTTCGACAAGGGCGGCACCTCCGGCTGGATCCTCGGCATCGTGGCGCTGCTCGGTGCCGCCCTGACCGCGTTCTACATGACCCGCGCGCTGGTGATGACCTTCCACGGCAAGCGTCGCTGGGAAGACGACGTGCACCCGCACGAGGCGCCGGTCACGATGAAGGCGCCGATGATCGTGCTCGGCTTACTGGCGCTGGTCGGCGGGTTCCTGCTCACCTTCGGCGGCAGCTTGCAGAACTGGCTGGAGCCCTCGGTCGGCAAGCCCATCGAGGCTGGCGCCCATACGATCTCGTCGACTGTGCTGACGGCGCTCACGCTGGTGGTCGTCGCCTTCGGCGTGGCCGGCGCGGTACTGGCCTTCGGCCGCCGGCCGGTCCCGGTCGTCCAGCCCGCCGGCTCGCCGATCACCGTCGCAGCCCGGCGCAACATCTACGCCGACGCCTTCAACGAGACGGTTCTCATGCGGCCGGGGCAGTGGTTGGTTCGAGGACTGGTGTTCTTCGACAACCGCGGGGTGGACGGGGCGGTCAACACTTTCGCGGCCGGGCTGGGAGGCGGGTCCGGTCGGCTCCGCCGGACGCAGACAGGTTTCGTTCGGTCCTATGCCCTGTCGATGCTTGCTGGCACTGCCGTGATCCTCGCGGTGCTGCTCGCGGTGAGGTTCTCCTGATGCACAATCTGACCCTGCTCGGCCTGCTGGCGGTCCCGCTGATCGGTAGCATCGCGATCTTCGCACTGCCGACCGGCAAGAACCTGCTGGCCAAGCAGATCGCGCTCTTCGCCTCGGTCATCACCTTTCTCTACGCGATCGTGCTGGGCGTGGACTTCAAGACCTCCGCGGGCGCCAGCCGGTTCCAGTTCAACGCCTCGTGGGTGTGGATCAAGAACCTGGGCGTGCACTTCGCCTTCGGCGTGGACGGCATCGCGCTCGTCCTGATCGCCATGGCGACCCTGCTCGTGCCCTGCGTGGTGCTGTCGTCCTGGAACACCTTCGACAGCGTGACGGACGCCGAGGAACTCGAGACCACCACCCGTTCGCCCAAGACGTACTTCGGCCTGATCCTGCTGCTCGAGGTGTTCATGATCGGCGTCTTCGCGGCGACCGACGTGTTCCTCTTCTACGTCTTCTTCGAGGCGATGCTGGTGCCGATGTACTTCATCATCGGCAGCTTCGGTGGCCCGCGCCGCCAGTACGCGGCGATGAAGTTCTTCCTGTACTCCCTCTTCGGCGGCCTGCTGATGCTGGCCTCGGTGATCGGTGTGTATGTCAGCTCGGGCACGTCCAGCTTCGCCTTCACCGACCTCGTCGGCCACGTGCCGACCGGCGCGACCCAGAAGTGGCTGTTCCTCGGCTTCTTCATCGCCTTCGCGATCAAGGCACCGCTGTTCCCCTTCCACACCTGGCTGCCGGACGCCGGGGCCGAGGCCCCGGCCGGTGGTGCCGCGCTGCTGGTCGGCGTGCTGGACAAGGTCGGTACCTTCGGCTTCCTGCGCTACTGCCTGCCGCTGTTCCCCGAGGCGTCGCGCTACTTCGCCCAGCCGATCTTGATCCTGTCTGTCATCGGCGTGCTGTACGCGGCGTTCCTGGCGATGGGGCAGCGCGACATGAAGCGCCTGGTTGCCTACACGTCGGTGGCTCACTTCGGCTTCATCGGCCTCGGTATCTTCGCCTTCACCACCCAGGGCGGCACCGGCGCGGTGCTCTACATGCTCAACCACGGCCTGGCCACCGGCCTGCTGTTCATCGTGGTCGGCTACGTGGTGGCCCGCGGCAAAAGCCGGCAGATCACTGACTACAGCGGTACCGCCAAGGTGACCCCACGCCTGGGCGGCACCTTCCTGATCGCGGGGCTGGCAGCGCTGGCGCTGCCCGGCATGAGCACGTTCATCAGCGAGTTCTTGACCCTGCTCGGTACGTTCACCCGGCACAAGGCACTGGCCATCATCGCGACCACCGGCATCATCCTCGCCGCGTTGTACGTGTTGCTGCTGTACCAACGCACCATGCAGGGCGTGGTGAGTGAGAAGGTGGCCGCCTTCCGGGACCTGAATGCCCGCGAGATCTTCGCCGTCGCGCCGCTCATCGTGCTGATCTTCGCGCTGGGGATCTACCCCAAGCCGGTGATCGACATCATCAACCCCGCCGTGAAGTTCACCATGCAGGATGTCGGAAAGACCGATCCCCAGCCTCAGAACGCGGCCCAGCTCGGAGGACAGAAGTGAGCCCGCTCAGCGTTGTTTCGGCGGCCGTCGGCGACCCGACAGCGGTGATCAAGGCACCGTCGATCAGTTACGCCGCGCTCGCGCCCATCCTGATCGTGCTGGGTGCGGCGTGCGTCGGAATCCTGGTCGAGGCGACGGTGCCCCGGGCCCAGCGCTTCAACGCCCAGCTGACGCTGACCCTCGCGTCGCTGTTCGCGTCGCTGATTGCGGTCATCCTGCTGCGCGGGACGTCCACCCTGACCGCGGCCGGAGCGGTGTCCATCGACGGCATGTCGCTGTTCGTGCAGGGCACCATCCTGGTTCTCGGGGGCCTGTCGGTGATGCTGCTCGCCGAGCGGAGCTTCGAGCCGGGCGGCGCAATCGTCGCGGCCGCCGCCGTGGTGGTCGGCTCCCCGTCGGACCGCCGGCTGGCCAGCAGCAACCGGGTGCAGACCGAGGTCTTCCCGCTGCTGTTGTTCGCGGTCGGCGGCATGCTCATCTTCCCGGCGGCCAACAACCTGCTGGTCATGTTCGTGGCGCTCGAGGTGCTGTCCCTGCCGCTGTACCTGATGGCCGGCCTGTCCCGCCGTCGCCGGCTGCTCAGCCAGGAAGCTGCCATCAAGTACTTCCTGCTGGGTGCCTTCGCGTCGGCGTTCTTCCTCTACGGTCTGGCGCTGCTGTACGGCTACGCCGGGTCGGTCGACCTGTTCGACATCCTCAAGGCCCAGAGCACGTCGACCCAATCCGACACCCTGCTGTACCTGGGCTTCGGCATGCTGATCGTCGGCCTGCTGTTCAAGGCCGGCATCGCGCCGTTCCATTCCTGGACGCCGGACGTCTACCAGGGCTCGCCGACGCCGGTCACCGCCTTCATGGCGTCGTGCACCAAGATCGCCGCGTTCGGCGCGATCATCCGCGTGTTGTACGTCGGGTTCTCGATCAGCGCCTGGAACTGGCGGCCGATCATCTGGGCCGTCGCGATCGCCTCGATGGTGGTCGGCGCCATCATCGGCCTCACCCAGACCGACCTGAAGCGAATCCTGGCGTACTCCTCCATTGCGCATGCCGGGTTCATTCTGGTGGGCCTGGTGTCGCTGGACTCAGCCGGCCTTTCCGCCGTGCTGTTTTACCTGGTGGCCTACGGCTTCACCACCATCGCGGCGTTCGGCCTGGTCACCTTGGTCCGGGATGGCAACGGCGAGGCGTCCCACCTGTCGCAGTGGTCGGGCCTGGCCAAGCGCTCGCCGCTGTTCGCGGTGACGTTCACCTTCCTGCTGCTGGCACTGGCCGGAATTCCGCTCACCAGCGGGTTCACGGGAAAGTTCGTGGTGTTCCGGGCGGCCTACCACATCGCTGGTCCGCTGGTCGTCATCGCCTTGGTCACCTCCGCCATCGCCGCGTTCTTCTACCTGCGCATCGTGGTCATGATGTTCTTCGCCGAGCCCGCCGAGGACGGTCCGACGGTGGCGATTCCGTCGGCGGTCTCGACCATCGCCATCACGGTCGGGACCGTGGCGACACTGCTGCTGGGGGTTTTTCCACAGCCGCTGCTCGACCTGGCCGACAAGGCAGCTAAGTTACGCGGGTGAGTTCCCAGGCGTCGCTAATGGCCGTCGGCATCCAGTTCGACGACCCCGAGCTCGAGCAGGCCGTACGGAACGGCCTCCAGACCATCGAACTCGCCTTGCGGGCATCGGTGCAGTCGGAGGACGAGTTCGTCGCCGATGTAGCGAGATACCTGGTCGAGGCCGGTGGCAAGCGGTTCCGGCCGCTGTTGACGCTGTTGGCCGCGCACTTCGGGGACCCGGACGGCGACGGCGTGGTGATGTCCGCAGTGGTCTGTGAGCTGACCCACCTGGCGACGCTGTACCACGACGACGTGATGGACGAGGCGACCGTACGCAGGGGCGCCACCGCCGCGAACTCCCGATGGACGAACACGGTTGCCATCCTGACCGGCGACTTCCTGTTCGCCCGGGCGTCGGACATCTTGTCCGACCTGGGTGCTGAGGCGGTCCGGATCCAGGCGCGCTGCTTCGAGCGCCTGGTCACCGGCCAGATCCGTGAGACCGTCGGACCGAGGCCCGGGGTCGACCCGGTCGACCACTACTTGTCCGTGCTGACCGACAAGACCGGCTCATTGATCGCCACGTCGGCCGAGTTCGGCGCCCGGTTCGCCGGCGTGGACCCGGACACCATCGCGAGCCTCCGCGCTTTCGGTGAGCAGTTCGGCATCGCCTTCCAGATCTCGGACGACATTCTCGACATCGTCTCGGACACCGGCCAGTCGGGCAAGACTCCGGGCACCGATCTCCGGGAGGGGATTCAGACGCTGCCGGTGCTCTACGCGCTGCGCTCCACCGACCCCGCGGACAGCAGGCTGCGCGAGCTGGTGAGCAAGCCGCTGCTCGGCGACGCCGAGCACGCCGAGGCCCTGGCGCTGCTGCGCTCATCTCGGGCCATCGAGCAGGCGCGAGAGACGATGCTGTCCTTCGCCGAGGCCGCTCGGGCCACCCTGGTGGGCCTACCGGACGTTCCCGCCAAGGCCGCGCTGAACGCCTTGGCCGACCTTGTCGTGGTCCGCACCGGTTGAGATCGCCGTCGGCGATGCTGCGCACCGGTTAAGATTGCCGCTGGAGATACTGCGCACCGTTGAGATCGCCGTCGGCGATGCTGCGGCCGCGCTGAGCCTGGCGCCGGCTGCGGCGCCCGTTGGCGTAACCTACGGAAGCGTAGGTTCGTCGTCCGCATGACATCGGAGATCGTCAATGACCGTCCAGGCAGGCAGAATCCCGTCCGGCGCAGAGGGTGTTCAGGCCCGGCTGCTGCATGAGCTCGAGCCCACCGTCGAGGCCAATCTCGAACGCCACCTGGCCGTGGCGAAGCCGTGGATGCCGCACGACTACGTGCCCTGGGGCCGCGGCCGTGACTTCGCCTTCCTGGGCGGTGAGGACTGGCGTCCCGAGGACTCCCCGCTCGATCCGGTGGCGAAGACGGCGATGATCGTCAATTTGCTGACCGAGGACAACCTGCCCTCGTACCACCGCGAGATCGCCACCCAGTTCGGCCGGGACGGTGCCTGGGGGCAGTGGGTCGGCCAATGGACCGCCGAAGAGGGCCGGCACGGCATCGCCCTGCGCGATTACCTGGTTGTGACCCGCGGCGTGGACCCGGTGAAGCTCGAGGGCCTTCGGATGGAGCACATGGCCGCCGGTTACGACTCCGGCGACAAGACCCCGTTGCAGGCAGTGGTGTATGTGTCCTTCCAGGAGCTCGCGACCCGGGTGTCGCACCGCAACACCGGCAAGGCGACCGGGTGCCCGCTGGCCGAGCAGCTGCTCGCTCGCATCGCTCTCGATGAGAACCTGCACATGGTCTTCTACCGCAACCTGGTCGCCGCTGCCTTCGAGATCGCGCCGGACGAGACCATGGCGGCAGTCCGCGACGAGGTCGTCGGTTTCAAGATGCCGGGCGCCAACATGCCCGACTTCACCCGCAACTCGGTCACCATCGCGAAGGCGGGCATTTATGATTTGCGGCTGCATCACGACGCGGTGGTCCAGCCGGTGTTGAAATTCTGGCGGGTGTTCGACCGGGACGATCTCGGGGCGGCCGGTGAGCAGGCGCGCGAAGAGCTGGCCGCATTCGTGTCGGGCCTGGACGAGCAGGCATCGCGGTTCGTCGAGCAGCGCGAGCGGTTACGGGCTCGTGCAGAGGCACGCGCCGGGCAACGTTCCGCTTAGTTCCTGGGTCTTGACCGCAACACGAACTCTATCTTTCACGCGGGATATACATCGGCCTGAATCGGGGTACACTCGGGACCTCTTGGACGGACCGGCTGGCGCCCTGCCACTCGAGCGGCCAGTGCGAGTGGGTACCTGTGCGCTGCGGCCGGTACGGGTGATGTATGCGTGGAGGAATCGTTGGTGCGGTTGAAGACCAGTGGTCGGCGAGCAGGGTGGGTCACCGTCCTCGGATGTTTGGCTGTGGCCGGAATGTTGCTGGTGCTCTCGGCTCCGGCGGGTGCGATGGGCGGAACGTCGCGGCCGACAGGTGCCTCGCCCGCTGCCATGAGTGGTGGCCGTGCCGTCACGAGCGTGTTGCATGTCAGTCACAGCGCGTCGGCTCACAAGGAGTCCGCTAACAAGACTTCGACCCACCGCACGTCGGCTCGCAGGACGTCGGCACATAGCAAGACTTCGACCCACCGCACGTCGGCTCGCAGGACGTCGGCACATAGCAAGACTTCGACCCACCGCACGTCGGCTCGCAGGACGTCGGCACATAGCAAGTGGCCGGACAAGGTGGCAGTACACGGGAAGTCCGATCAGCCGAAGGCCGCTGGCCGGGGCCGCGCCGCGAAGGCGAGATCGCACCGCAAGCCCGCTCACCAAAGCCTGCGACCGGGCAAAGCTGGATCGGCCGGGAAATCCACCCATACCGCTGCTGCTGGTAAGGCTGGGCATACGAGGTCGACTCACCGCCCGGTCGCCCGTCGCCAGCCGTCGCACGCCGCCTCAACCCACCGGCGGCCCGCCAGCACGTCGACACGCGCCACGACGTCCGCACGCGCCACCTCTCCACGCGCCACCGCCCCACACTCCACCTCTCCACACGCCACGACATCTGCACACGGCACGACGTCTACACCCATGACATCTGCACACGGCACGACGTCTACACCCATGACATCTGCACACGCCACGACCTCTACACGAGGCACGTCCACATCCGGCAAGGTGACGGTAACCGCCCGTGGTGCCCAGCGCTGGAACCTCACGGCCGCTCCCGCCACCGCGGCGGCGGCACAGACCGCTCAGGAGACCGCTCAGGCAGCGGCCATCGAGCTCCTCCGGCTCAGCTTCACCGCTGAGGGTGCCGAAGGCGCGAGCGATCGCCTGTCATCGGCTGCGGCGGCCACCCGGCGCCTCCTCGTCGCACTGACTGGCCTGACCGGCCTGACCGGCCTGACCGAGTACGGTGCCACCGCTGTGATGCCGACAGCCACCACGCTGCCTGGCGTTCAGCCGAGCAGACCGCCCGGTGCGGAGCCCAGTACGCCGACCGGTGCTCGCCCGAGCACGCCGACGACCGTTGCTACTCCCGCACCGACCTCGGCAACTACCCGCAGCGGCGCTACTCCCGCCGCCTCCACGGTGGTCGTTGCGGCGAGCAGGACCAGAGGCCCGAACCCCAGCGCCGCTCCGCAGACCAGCACCCCGCAGACCAGCACCCCGCAGACCAGCACCCAAGAGACCAGCACCCCGCAGACCAGCACCCAGCAGAGCAACGCCCCGCAGACCAGCACCCAGCAGAGCAACGCCCCGCAGACCAGCACCCAGCAGAGCAACGCCCCGCAGAGCAGCACCCAGCAGAGCAACGCCCCGCAGAGCAGCACCCAGCAGAGCAACGCCCCGCAGAGCAGCACCCAGCAGAGCAACGCCCCGCAGAGCAGCATCCAGCAGGGCAACGCTCAGCAAACCAACGCCGCACCGAGCAGTTCAGCGCCGTCCGGTCACTCCTCGGCGGCGACTTCGCACGCGCGCACCAAGGCGCCGGTCACGCCGAGCGCGCCGCAGCCACGGCGTCTGCTCAAGCGCCAGATCGTCGCGCTGCCGAGCCGGATCGGCCAGGCAAGCCTGTCGGCGGGCATGCTGCCGCTCGGGTTGGTGGGCATCGTCGCGTTCTTAGGGTTGCTGCTGGTCATCGGCGGAACCCGGCGAGGCACGCTCACTCGCAAGCCCTAGGTGCTGATCGGCTCCGGTTGCGCCGTGTCACGGTTGCGGCGAGAACTGCGCAGGGCCTCGGTGGTGAGGATGACCAGCGCGACCCAGACGAGTGCGAAGCCCAGTAGCCGGGGCAGCGGCATCGCCTCGTGCCGGACGCCCACCCCGACGGCGAACTGCAGCACCGGAGCGAGGTACTGCAACAGCCCGATCGTGCTCAGGGGCAGCCGACTGGCACCCGCGCCGAACAGCAGCAGTGGAATCGCGGTGATCACGCCGCTGCCGGCCAGCAGCAGCGTGGTGGAGTGGCTGTGGTGGCCGAAGGTGAGCTGGGACCGGTTTGCCAGTACCGTCAACGTGATCAGCGCCGGCAACGCGAGCACGGCGGTCTCGATGGCCAGTGATTCCACGGCCCCCGCACTGACCTGCTTCTTGAGAAAACCATATGCCGCGAATGACACCGCGAGCGTGAGCGCGATCCAGGGGAGCCTGCCGTAGTCGATGGTCAGGACCACGATGGCGACCGTGGCTATGCCGACGGCAATCCACTGCGATCGCGTCAAGGACTCCTTGAGCACGAACACCCCGAGCAGAATCGTCAGTAGCGGGTTGATGAAATAGCCCAGGCTCGTCTCGACGACGTGCTCGCTGTTGACGGCCCAGATGTACACGCCCCAGTTGACGGAGACGCACGCCGCGGCGAGCGCGAGCCGAGACAGCGCGGCTCGGTCTGCGATTACCGCCCGGACCCCGGACCAGTTGCGGGTACAGAGAAGAACGATCGCAATGAACAGCAGCGACCAGATCATCCGCTGCGCGAGGATCTCGATGGCGCCGGCCGGCTTGAGCAGCGGCCAGTAGAGCGGGAAGAGGCCCCAGAGCAGATAAGCCCCCGAGCCGTAGATCAGACCTTTGCGGTTGTCCTCGTTCGAACTCACGTCGCGAGCGCCGTTAGCCGATCGTCCAGGTGTCGCTGCCGCGCAGCAGGCTCATCAGCGCTTCGTCGTCGCCCGGTGCCTGCGCCTTGGCCATCGTGACCTGGTCGTTGAGCAGCTTGTCGTAGCTCGGACGCGACACGTCGCGGAAGACGCCCATGGGCGAGAGCCGGCTGTCGGCCTGGGACAGCCTCGAGAGCGCGAAGGCGTAGGACGGGTCGGCGTTGTGCGCGTCGTGGATGACCACTCGGGAGTCATCGACGGCAACGCCCTCCGCCACGGTCAGCCCGCCGGTCAGCGGGTCACGCACCACGGCCTTGGCCGTAGGCCCGGTCGGGGCGCCGAAACGGATCGGCTGCCCGTGCTCCAGCGGGATGATCCAGTCGCCCTTGGTGTCAGAGTCCTTCAGCAGCTCGAAGGCGCCGTCGTTGAAGATGTTGCAGTTCTGGTAGATCTCCACCAGGGAGGTGCCCTCGTGCTCGGTGGCGGCCCGGAGTACGGAGGTCAGGTGCTTGCGGTCCGAATCCAGGGTCCGGCCGACGAAGGTCGCCTCGGCGCCCAGTGCCAGCGACACCGGGTTGAAGGGGTTGTCCAGCGAACCGAACGGGGTGGACTTGGTGATCTTGCCCTGCTCGCTGGTCGGCGAGTACTGGCCCTTGGTCAAGCCGTAGATCCGGTTGTTGAACAGCAGGATCGTCAGGTTGACGTTGCGCCGCAGCGCATGGATCAGGTGGTTGCCACCGATGGACAGCGCGTCGCCGTCGCCGGTGACGACGAAGACGTGCAGGTCCGGACGGCTGGAGGAGAGTCCGGTGGCGATGGCCGGAGCGCGTCCGTGGATGGAGTGCATGCCATAGGTGTTCATGTAGTACGGGAACCGCGACGAGCAGCCGATCCCCGAGATGAAGACGATGTCCTCACGCGGGATGTTCAGCTCGGGCATGAATCCCTGGACGGCCGCGAGGACCGCGTAATCGCCGCAACCCGGGCACCAACGCACTTCCTGGTCGGTCTTGAAGTCCTTGGCCTTCAGGCCGAGGGATCGCAGGCCCTCGGCTCCGCTCGCTGGGTTAGTCATGTTGGTAGTCCGCTCCACTTCTGAGTCCGTTGCCGACGAGCTGGTCACTCGGCATCGGTCAACACTCCCTGCAGCATCTCGGCCAGCTCCGCCGCGCGGAATGGCATGCCCCGCACCTGGGTGACCGAGATGACGTCGGTGAGGTACTTACCCCGGATGAGCAACGCGAGCTGGCCGAGGTTCATTTCGGGGATGACGACCTTGTCGTAGCGCGCCAGCACCTCGCCCAGGTTCGAGGGGAAGGGATTGAGGTGTCGCAGGTGTGCCTGCGCGATGGGGTAGCCGGCTCGCCGTACCCGGCGGATCGCCGCGCCGATCGGCCCGTACGTCGACCCCCAGCCGAGCACCAGCACCTTCGCGTCACCAGTGAGGTCATCGACCTCGAGCGGCGGAATAGTCTTGGCGATCCCGTCGACCTTCGCCTGCCGCGTCCGCACCATGAAGTCATGGTTGTCCGGATCGTAGGAGATGTTGCCGGTCTTGTCGGCCTTCTCGATACCGCCGATGCGGTGCTCCAGCCCGGCGGTGCCCGGAACGGCCCACGGACGCGCGAGCGTCTCGGGGTCGCGGAGGTAGGGCAGGAAGTCGGCGTTGTCCGCGTTGGGCTCGGTCTGGAACTCCACCGTGAGATCAGGTAGTGAGGCGACCTCGGGCAGCCGCCACGGCTCCGATCCGTTGGCGATGTAGCCATCGGACAGCAGGAAGACCGGAGTCCGGTACACCGTGGCGATCCGGACGGCCTCGATGGCCGAGTCGAAGGCGTCGGCGGGAGACTGCGGGGCGATCACCGGAACCGGCGACTCGCCGTTGCGCCCGAACATGGCCTGCAGCAGGTCGGACTGCTCGGTCTTGGTCGGCAGGCCGGTGGACGGGCCACCACGTTGCACATCGACGACGACCAGCGGGAGCTCCAGCGACACGGCCAGCCCGATCGTCTCGGACTTCAGCGAGATGCCAGGCCCGGATGAGGTGGTGACGCCGAGCGCTCCACCGAAGCTGGCGCCGAGCGCAGCGCCCACACCGGCGATCTCGTCCTCGGCCTGGAACGTCGTGACATCGAAGCGCTTGTGCTTGGACAGCTCGTGCAGGATGTCCGAGGCCGGCGTGATCGGGTAGGCGCCCAGGAACAGCGGCAGCTTCGCCAGCCGGGCTCCGGTGATCAGCCCGTAGGCCAGTGCCAGGTTGCCGGCGATGTTGCGGTAAGACCCGGCCGGTAGCGGGGCGGGCTTGATCTCGTACGAGACGCCGAAGGCCTCGGTGGTCTCGCCGTAGTTCCAGCCGGCCTTGAACGCCGCGATGTTGGCCTCGGCGATGTCCGGCTTCTTCGCGAACTTCTCGCGCAGAAACCGGAGGGTGCCCTCGGTGGGACGCGAGTACATCCACGACAGCAGGCCCAGGGCATACATGTTCTTGGAGCGGCCGGCGTCCTTGCGCGACAGCGCGGTACCTGCCAGCGCGTCCAGGGTGAGCTGCGTGAGATCCAGAGCGTGCACCGTGAAGGACTCGAGGGTGCCGTCCTCGAGCGGGTTGGACGACCAGCCGATCCGGGCGAGCGCGCGTTCGGTGAAGTCCCGCGTGTCGACGATGATCGTCGCGCCCTTGAGCAGGTCACCGAGATTGGCCTTGAGCGCCGCGGGGTTCATCGCCACCAGCACGTCGGGGCGGTCGCCGGGCGTCAGGATGTCGTGATCGGCGAAGTGCAGCTGAAAGGACGACACTCCGGCGAGGGTTCCGGCTGGAGCCCGGATCTCAGCGGGAAAGTTGGGCTGCGTCGACAGGTCGTTGCCGAAGTTGGCAGTCTCTTGGGTGAAGCGATCGCCGGTGAGCTGCATACCGTCGCCGGAGTCGCCGGCGATCCGGATGACGACTCGATCGAGCTGGTGAACCTGTGTGGACATGCGAGCCGTCCGCCTCCAATACCCTAAGGATGTTCGTGTCACCTAGCTGGTAGCGCCGTGCAACGAGCCCCGCAACGCCAAATCTCCATCGTACTGAGCAGGCGGCCGCGTGCGTGCGTGGCATCGCTCACCGTGTGCCCGATGATCCTGTGGATAACTCTCCCAGCCCAGTGGGCGATCTGTCTAGAGTTGTCATGATGCGAACATCTGAGCAGTCTTTTGGTGGTTTGGCCGCAGACATTCAAATCGACTTCGCAGGCGCGATCCGCCTTGCCCGCATATTGGAGGGGGTTGCGCGGGAATTGATCGGTGGAAACGAAACTCTGCAATTAAGTGTTCAGGATCCTGAGTTGCGCACCGCACTTGAGCATGCTGAGCACGACTGGCACGACCAGCGGCGCCGTGTGGCCACATTCGCCGAAGAGGCCGCGCGTGGTGTCGAGAGTGCGGTGACCGCTTACCGCGACACGGACGCCGCCATAGCGCGCGTAGCTCGGACATCCTGACCAGGTAGGGGGAACTATCGCGCTGCGATCCCACGCGGTAGGGTGTGTCCGGCTCATCAAAACCGTCCGGTAGGTATGGATTAGCCTCAATACGGACATACAGCATATCGTTCATCACGTGCTGAACGATATGCCCAAGTGGATGCATGGATGCGCAAAGGTTCTTTCCTATTGACATAAAGTTGCCACTGGTCCCCGTGGGGACCGAATGGTATTTTCACTGCGGGCGAAGTCCGGTTTGCAAAGATTGAACGCGGACTCCGTCCCTACATCTCGAAATGTCTGACCCTGCGGGCACCGCTATCGCGCATCCGAAACCCGGTGCCGACGGTCCCGCGGACCGTAGGAGCAAGGGGGCGTCATGGACAGCCATCTTCACGCGTTGGAGTTGCCTGCGTTCGAACTGGACTGCCGCGACTGGTTGATCGCGAGACCGGACGAGGGATCGGTTCCGGAAGAGATCGGTGGGGCGCCTGTCGTGGCGGTTCTCAGCACGGTGGTGATCGGAGCAGAAGAGATCACGCCGGCCAGCGCCGTACTGAGCATCGGGTTGCTCGATGAGCCCGTCGATGCCGTGCGGATCGACGATGACAGTCCGGTCGCCGAGCTGATCGACTTCGACGTCGTCGTCGGCTCAGCCCGCTACGTGGTGCCGGCCCCGGACGGGCAGCTGGCCCTGTTGGCGGAGTTCAGTGGCGCCCGCGACTGCGGCGAACTCATGGAGCGGTTCCGTCAGCTCATGACGTCGTTCCGCTGGGCCAGCTAGCTCACCGTACGTCTCGGCTCTGCCGGTCAGCCGCGCGCGAGGTGGCGCTGAGCCACCTCGATGACGTATTGGCCGTAGCCCGACTTCGCCAAGGCCTCGCCGAGTCGAAGCGCCTGCCCAGCGTCGATGAAACCGCGATTGAGGGCGATCTCCTCCAAGCAGGCGATCCGCACGCCCTGCCGGTGCTCGAGTACCTGGACGAACTGGCCGGCCTCGATGAGCGAGTCGTGGGTTCCGGTGTCCAACCACGCGGTGCCGCGGCCCAGGTCGACAAGTTCCGCCGTCCCGCGGGCGACGTAGATGTTGTTGAGATCGGTGATCTCTAGCTCGCCGCGTGGTGAGGGCGTCAGCGACGCCGCCATATTCACCACGTCGTTGTCGTAGAAGTAGAGCCCGGTGACCGCCAGGTTGGACTTCGGCTTCAGCGGCTTTTCTTCGATGGAGATCAGTCGGCCGTTGACGTCGGCCTCGGCCACGCCATAGCGCTCCGGGTCAGAGACCTGGTACCCGAAGAGCCGGCAGCCCTTCGTCAGGCGAGCGGCGTCGGCGAGGGTCTGGCCCAGCAGGTGGCCGTAGAAGATGTTGTCCCCCAGCACCAGTGCGGCGCTGTCGTCGCCCAGGTGGTCGCGCCCGATCAGGAAGGCCTCGGCCAAGCCGTTGGGCTCGGGTTGCACGGCGTAGCTGAGGTTGATGCCGAAGTCCCCGCCGTCCCCGAGCAGCCGGACGAACTGGGCCTGGTCGTGCGGTGTGGTGATGATGAGGATGTCGGTGATACCGGCCAGCATCAGCACTGACAGCGGATAGTAGATCATCGGCTTGTCGTAGACCGGCAGCAACTGCTTGCTGACCGCCCGAGTGATCGGGTGCAGTCGCGATCCCGCGCCGCCCGCCAGGATGATGCCCTTCATCGAACTCCTCGGCTACCGGTAGTTGTCGAACTGGAGCGCGACGCCGAAGTCGCCGGCCTTGAGCAGGGCGATGACGGCCTGCAGGTCATCGCGTTTCTTGCCCGAAACCCGTAGCTGGTCGCCCTGGATCTGGGCCTGGACACCCTTCGGTCCCTCGTCACGAATGGCCTTGGAGATCTTCTTGGCAATGTCGGTCTCGATGCCCTGCTTGAGCGAGCCGGTGACGACGTACTGCTTGCCGGACACCTTGGGCTCGTCCGCGTCCAGCGCCTTCAGCGAGATGGAGCGCTTGATGAGCTTCTCCTTGAACACCTCGAGGGCCGCTGCTGCCCGCTCCTCGGTGTCTGCCTTGATGGTGATGCCGAGCTCGCCGGACCACGCGATGCTCGCGTTCGTGCCACGGAAATCGAAGCGTTGAGACAGCTCTTTCGCCGCCTGATTCAGCGCGTTGTCTGCTTCTTGACGATCGATCTTGCTGACGACGTCAAAGGACGGATCTGCCATGGTGGTCTCTCCTCACGTTCGCTGCCGGATCGGGTCTGCGCTATCTGGACGGTAGCGGAGACGACTGCTGTCGTTACCGGTCGGCCACCCGGCGTAAGCGTTGCTAGCTGGTTCAGGGGTCCGGCGTGATGGGGGTCCACCTCGTGTATTCTCGTCTGCGCGGCGTGCTGGTAGCTGTCGGCGCGCGGCGTGTTTCAAGGCGGTTTGCCCGAGTGGCCAAAGGGAGCAGACTGTAAATCTGCCGGCTCAGCCTACGTTGGTTCGAACCCAACAGCCGCCACCAGACGAGGACTCTCCGGCGTCGCCGGAGAGTCCTCACTGCCTTTCCGCCGGGTCTCTCTCTGCATGCGCAGACGGATCTCTCCTTGCGCGTAGCCGCTCTGTGCGTAGCCACAGCGCAGACATCAGATGTGGGAGTTTCGTAGCTTGGGGTTGCCAACCAACTACATACTGTGCATACTTGAGGTGCCCTGGTGGTCGTTCCCCCGTGCGATCACCAGGGCTTCTTCATGCCCGATCGCTGGGGTGATTTCGAGATCTCCACGTCGGTCGGGTAGAGTTCACCCGGCGTTCGAGACAGCGCGGTGACGGCGGCGCAGGCCGTGATCGAGGCAGTTGTTTCGCGCGTTGCCCGCCCCCTTAGCTCAGTCGGCAGAGCGTCTCCATGGTAAGGAGAAGGTCTACGGTTCGATTCCGTAAGGGGGCTCTGGTTCGCTGGTGACGCGCTCCACGTGCTGCCAGCCGTTCCAAAGCAGGAGCAGGTCGGAATAGTGCGCCTGGGCACTGCATCAGGGCGGGGTAGCTCAGCCTGGTAGAGCAAGCGGCTCATAATCGCTGTGTCGCCGGTTCAAGTCCGGCCCTCGCTACCGAATAGATCGCACGTTCACTCACCGGAAGGCACGACCGTGGCAGCCACAGACGTTCGACCCAAGATCACCTTGGCGTGTCAGGTGTGCAAGCACCGCAACTACATCACCAAGAAGAACCGGCGCAACGACCCCGACCGGTTGGACCTGAAGAAGTTCTGCCCCAACTGCGGCAAGCACACCGACCACCGCGAGACCCGCTAGTCCGGTTTCGACCAGGCTGGCGTCGTTCCCTCGGGAGCGGCGCCAGTCGTGGTTTCGGGTGGCTGCCCGCGGTCCGAAGCGACGCATGGCGGGTGGGATAGCGTGCGTCTATGCCCCTTGATCAGTCATTCGTGGGTCGCGTGTACCCGCCCACCGAGCCTTACGAGGTCGGCCGCGAGAAGATCCGCGAGTTTGCCGACGCGATCGGTGATGAGAACGCTGCCTATCGCGATCCCGCAGCCGCCCGCGCCCTGGGATACCCGGATGTGATCGCCCCGCTCACCTTTCCGATCGTGATCACGATGCGGGCCGGCGCCCAGATCGTCACCGATCCCGAGCTGGGCCTGGACTATTCCAAGGTGGTCCACGGAGAGCAGCGGTTCGCGTACCAGCGCCCCGTGCGGGCCGGTGACGTGCTGCAGGTGGTGATCACCGTGGAGTCGATCCGGTCGGCGTCGGGCAACGACATCCTGACCAACCGGGCGGACGTGCGGACGACGGACGGCGAGCTCGTGGTCACGGCATTCTCGACACTGGTGGCCAGGGGCACGGCATGATCCGTTACAGCGACGTCGCGGTAGGCACCGACCTGCCGTCTCAGACCTTCGAGCTGAGCCGTACGGACCTCGTCCGGTACGCGGGCGCGTCCGGTGACTTCAATCCCATTCACTGGAGTCAGGAAACGGCCGTCGGAGTGGGTCTGCCCGACGTCATCGCCCACGGCATGCTGACCATGGCGATGGTCGCGCGGGTCGCCACGGACTGGGTCGGCAATCCCGGCGCGGTGCTTGACTACGGCGTGCGGTTCACCCGTCCGATAGTAGTGTCCTTCGGGTCGGCCGCGCGGCTGGAGGTTGGGGGAGTGGTGCGGTCGCTGAGCGAGGACGACGGCACTGCCGAGATCGGTCTGACGGCTACGATGGATGACCGGACCGTGCTGGCGAAGGCCCGCATCGTCGTTCGATTGGAGCGCTGATGGCGAACGAGCAGATCGAGCTGGTGGACAACGAGGCAGCTGGCCGGTACGAGATTCACCTGGACGGCGAACTCGTCGGCCTCGCCGACTATGTGCGCCGAGGTGATGTGCTCGCGATCCCGCACACCGAGACCTCGCCGGAGTTCGGTGGTCGAGGACTGGCCAGCACGTTGGTCAAGTTCGGCCTCGACGACATCCGGGCTCGGGGCTTGCGCGTGCAGCCGGCGTGTCCGTTCGTCGCGGCGTACATCGAGAAGAACCCCGAGTACGCGGACCTCGTAACGAGCTGAGTCGGGCAACCGGCCTCAACCCACGGCCGACTCAGCCTTCGGCTGGCCGACTCAGCCTTCGGCTGGCCGACTCAGCCTTCGGCTATGAAGCGCTGGATGCGTCCGATGCCCTCGACGAGGTCCGCGTCGCCCAGCGCGTAGGACAGGCGAAGGTAACCCGGAGTTCCGAACGCCTCGCCTGGTACGACCGCGACCTCGACCTCGTCCAGGATCAGCGCCGCCAGCTCAGCCGACGTCGCGGCCGTCTTGCCACGCAGCGTCCGGCCGAGCAGGCCCTTCACCTGGGGGTAGGCGTAGAACGCGCCGCCGGGCTCAGGGCAGATCACGCCGTCGATGGCCGACAGCATCTCGACCATCGTCCTGCGCCTGCGATCGAATGCTTCGCGCATCGCGGCCACGGCGGAGAGGTCGCCGGTGAGGGCAGCCAGCGCCGCGGCCTGAGCGACGTTCGACACGTTCGAGGTGGCGTGGGACTGCAGATTCGAGGCGGCCCGCACGACGTCGGTCGGGGCGATGAGCCAGCCGACCCGCCAGCCGGTCATCGCGTACGTCTTGGCGACGCCGTTCAGCACGACGACCCGGTCGGTCAGCTCCGGAACGGCGGTCGCGATGGAGAGGTGCTCGCTGTCGCCGTACACCAGGTGCTCGTAGATCTCGTCCGTGACGACCCACAGGCCGTGCGAGGCCGCCCACCGGCCGATCTCGCGCACCAGCGCAGGCGGGAACACGGCGCCGGAGGGGTTCGAGGGGGATACGAACAGCAGGACCTTCGTCCGGTCCGTCCGAGCGGCTTCCAGCTGGTCCACGCCGACGAGGTAGCCGGTGGTCTCGTCCGTCATCACCGGGACAGGCACGCCGCCGGCCAGCTGGATCGCTTCGGGGTAGGTGGTCCAGAACGGGGCAACCAGCAGCACCTCGTCGCCCGGGTCCAGCAGCGTCGCGAAGGCGTTGTATACAGCCTGCTTGCCGCCGTTGGTGATCAGCACCTGCGACGCGTCGACGGCATAGCCGCTGTCACGCAGCGTCTTGGCCGCGACCGCCTCGCGGAGTTCCGGCAGGCCGGGAACCGGGGTGTAACGGTGGTACCTGGGTAGCGCCGCAGCCTGCACCGCGGCATCGACGATGTACTGCGGTGTGGAGAAGTCCGGCTCGCCGGCGCCGAAGCCGATCACCGGTCGTCCGGCGGCCTTGAGGGCCTTGGCCTTGGAGTCGACGGCCAGGGTGGCGGACTCGGCGATGGCTGCAATACGGTCAGAGATGCGGGTACCCATGCCTTCCATGGTTCCAGACGTCCCGGACCGGTTTTCCCGCGCGTGCCCGGTTCCCGAGTTGTGGGATTGTCCCGGCTTTGGACAAGGCGGACCGACCCTTTACACTGGCTACTCGGGTCCTCTGTGGCCGTGCGCCAGCGTGCGCGCAATCGGTATTTATTCGACGGTTGCGGGGCACAGGCTCTCGGCAGGCTGGGATCCGCCTTGGACGGAGCCGGTCACAACCGGCTCGCCAAAGGGGCGTGGCTCAATTGGTAGAGCACCGGTCTCCAAAACCGGCGGTTGCAGGTTCAAGTCCTGTCGCCCCTGCGCCATCAGCGTCGTCGGCGCTCACGCGAGTGAGCGTCGGGGCGCGCCCGAGAGGAGAAACGGTGACTGAGACACAGGCTGCGCCCGCGTCATCTTCGCGGCCCGACAAGGGCACGAATGGCGGCGGGCTGGGCGCCCTGCTGCGCTGGCTGCCGAACCTGATCCGAGCGCTGCAACGGCGGACGCGCGAGACGGTCTCAGAGATGCGCAAGGTTTTGTGGCCCTCTCGCAAAGAGATGACCACCTACACCATCGTCGTGCTGGCGTTCGTCGTGATCATGGTGACTGTGGTTGCGTTGCTCGATTTCGGGCTCGCCAAGGCGGTCATCGCGGTATTCGGCTAGCCGGGCGCCGCAGCCCCTCGCACGACGGTCCGCATCCGAGATCGATCCATGAGACAGCTTCACGAGATAGCAAGGAAAGAGTGCCTGTGACCGAGTTCGACAACCACGCTGCCGACGACGCGGCTGGTGACACCGCGCCGGACGAGGGACCCCTCGATACCGGCAACGCTGGAGCGGACGCGATCAGCCTGCCCGAGCCGGATGTCGAGGACCAGGTCTACGGCGTGACCGCCGAGGACAAGTACAACGCGGCCGCCGAGGAACAGGCGGACACCTCCTGGGCCGAGGCCGCCGCCGAACTCGGGGCTACCGAGCTTGCAAGCAGCGAGGAGGCGGACGGCGGCGACACCTCAGACACCGACGTTCCGGACGCCGACGTTCCGGACGCCGGCGAGCCCGACGAGGACGCTGATCCGGTCGAAGAGCTTCGCGCTCAGCTCCGCCGGGCTCCGGGTGACTGGTTCGTCGTGCACTCGTACGCGGGCTACGAGAACAAGGTCAAGACCAATCTCGAGAGCCGCATCTCCTCCCTCGACATGGAGGACTACATCTACCAGGTCGAGGTTCCCACCGAAGAGGTGGTGGAGATCAAGAACGGCAAGCGGCAGCAGGTCAACCGCAAGGTTTTCCCCGGCTACATCCTGGTGCGGATGGATCTCACCGACGACTCGTGGGGCGCCGTGCGGAACACGCCCGGTGTTACCGGGTTCGTCGGTGCGACCTCCAAGCCCTCGCCGCTGTCCATGGACGAGGTCATCAAGATCCTGGCTCCCACCGCGCAGAAGGCTGCGGCACCCGGCAAGGGTGGCGCGGGCGCGGCCGAGGGTGCCGGCCAGTCCGCCGTGGCGGTCGTCGACTTCGAGATCGGGGAGTCGGTCACCGTCATGGACGGCCCGTTCGCGACGCTGCCGGCCACCATCAACGAGATCGACTCACTGCACTCCAAGCTGAAGGTGCTGGTTTCGATCTTCGGCCGTGAAACCCCGGTCGAGTTGTCGTTCGCCCAGGTTTCGAAGATCTAGCCAATCCGCCGTCCAGCAAGAACCAGCCAACCAGAAGAAGAGAACACCAATGCCTCCCAAGAAGAAGCTCACCGCGGTCATCAAGCTGCAGATCAAGGCCGGCGCCGCCAACCCGGCCCCGCCGGTCGGTCCGGCGCTGGGCCAGCACGGCGTCAACATCATGGAGTTCTGCAAGGCCTACAACGCCGCGACCGAAGCGCAGCGTGGCCAGGTCGTACCGGTCGAGATCTCGGTGTACGAAGACCGGTCCTTTACCTTCGTCACGAAGACCCCGCCCGCCGCGCGGCTGCTGCTGCAGGCCGCCGGTGTCGAGAAGGGCTCTGGCGAGCCGCACAAGACCAAGGTCGCCAAGGTGACCCAGGCCCAGCTGCGTGAGATCGCCCAGACCAAGATGGAAGACCTCAACGCCAACGACGTCGACCAGGCGGCGAAGATCATCGCGGGTACTGCCCGTTCGATGGGAATCACCATCTCGGACTAGTCGTTCTCGATAAGGTCGCCTAGCCGATAATGGTCGCCCAGCTAGGCGGCCGATCCGTACGACAGCGTGATCCTTAGCGCACTGTCGGCACGGCAGCAGGATGAAGGGCAGCAAGTAGGTGGGAGGACGCCGATGGTCGGCGCCCGTCAGACCACGGCAAATGGGAGTGCAATCATGGCAAAGCGCAGCAAGGCCTACGAGGCCGCCGCCAAGCTCATCGAAGAAGACAAGATCTACAGCCCGCTGGAGGCCGCGAACCTGGCCGTCCAGGCGTCGCCGTCAAAGTTCGACGGCACGGTCGAGGTCGCCATGCGGCTCGGCGTGGACCCTCGCAAGGCCGACCAGATGGTGCGTGGCACGGTCAGCCTGCCGCACGGCACCGGCAAGACCGCTCGGGTCATCGTGTTCGCGACCGGCGCCCAGGCCGAGGCCGCCCGTGCCGCGGGAGCCGACAAGGTCGGCAGCGACGACCTGATCCAGGAGATCACCGACGGCTACCTGGACTTCGACGCGGCCATCGCCACGCCGGACCAGATGGCCAAGGTCGGGCGCATCGCCCGGATCCTCGGCCCGCGCGGTTTGATGCCGAACCCGAAGACCGGCACCGTCACCCCGGACGTCGCCAAGGCAGTCACCGACATCAAGGGCGGCAAGATCACCTTCCGCGTGGACAAGCAGGCCAACCTGCACCTGATCATCGGCAAGGCATCCTTCTCGGCCGATCAGCTCGTCGAGAACTACGGTGCCGCGCTGGACGAGGTGCTGCGGGCAAAGCCGGCCTCGTCGAAGGGCAAGTTCCTCAAGAAGATCGTCTTCTCCACCACGATGGGCCCCGGCATTCCGGTGGACACCAACCGCACCCGCAACCTGACGGAGGACGTCGCGCAGGCCTAGCGGTCAGCGACGCAGGGTGGCTCGTCCGCCGGCCGGCGGACGAGCCATTCAACAGTAGGGGCGGGCAGCGATGCCCGCCCCTACTGTCATGTGCGGCCGCGGAACCCGGCCGCCTGAGCATGTGCTCGGCCAACCGGATGCCGGCCACCCGCTCAGCGCATGTCCATCCGAGTCGATGGCGCATCCCCCCGGGGCCGAGTGAGTGGTACCGCCCACTGATCAGTTGAGCGTTCATGGCGGCCGCCTGATACCTCGGATCCCCGGATTCCAGGACTCCCGCCCGATGCTGATGCGTTGGGCAGATGTATCAAGATCAGCCGCGAAGCCTCCTTCTCATACGGCTGGCACGCCTTAGGCTCACCGGCTAACGGCCGGCCGGCACGATCCGGGGAGTGACATCACAGGTGAGGCGTCCATGATCAACGCCAAGGCGGAGCAAAGCACCCTCGCGAGCCGCGCCGGCGAGGTTTTCGCCCGATACCGGGACGGGGACTCCGAGGCGATGGCCGAGTTGGTGGCGATGTTGACCCCGATCCTCTGGCATGCGGTTCGTGCGCAACGACTGGACGCTGAGTCGGCCGAGGACGTGTTGCAGAACACCTGGTTCGCCCTGGTCCGCAAGGCTGGGACCATCGCCGACCCCGCGGCGGTGTTGCAGTGGCTGCTGGTGGCGGCTCGACGCGAGGCGTGGCGGCTGGGACGGCTGCAGGCCAAGCAGGTGCCATCCGAGTTCGGCGAGGACGCCATCACGCTCAGCTCTGGCGACCTGCCCGAGAACGTGGTGCTACGCGAGGTCGAGCAAGAGGTCCTCTGGTCACATATCGCCTCGTTGCCTGAACGGTGCCGGGCGCTGCTGCGCGTGATCGCTTTCGCCGACCGGCCGGACTACGCCCAACTGGCGCACTCACTGGGAATGCCGATGGGAAGCATCGGTCCGACCCGGGGACGCTGCCTGGCCAGACTACGCAGACAACTGGCCACGGATGCTCGATGGGAGCTCGGATGAGCGCGTTCGGAGTTCCGCCTGGCGACTCAACGGCCGACCTGCCACTGGACGCCTACGACGACCTCATCATGAGCCGGATCGCTGCTCTCTACCAAGCGATCGATCCAGTTCCGGTGGAACTCACCGAGCGGCTGCAGTTCGCGATCACGCTGGACGCCCTCAGTATGGAGCTGGCCGAGCTGGAACGGCTGCCGGAGACCGCGGCGGCGCGGAGCAGCGCGCACAGCAGCGAGGTCAGGACCCTGACGTTCACCAGCGACAGCCTGACCACCATGGTGGCGATGAGCCCGGACGGGCCTGATCGACTAAGGATCGACGGCTGGGTGGCCCCGTGCGCCGGCGTGTCGGTGGAACTGCGCCAGGGCCTGCTCTGCCGGCACGCCACCGCCGACCCTGACGGCCGGTTCGTCTTCGAGGACGTCGCCCACGGCCTCACCCGCTTCGTGGTGCGAGCGCCCGAGCCCGCGTCCCATCCGCCGGTGGCGACACCGGCCGTCGAGATCTAGGAGCCCTGGCATGTTTCAGTGGCTAGGTGTTCCCCTGGGAGTCGAATGAGTTCGGAGGAAACAGCTCAGCAATCAACCGGTGGCGGCACGCCGCGGCGTCGCGAACCCAGCTTGAACCCCCCGCCGTATGTGCTCAACAAGCACGGCGGACGAGTGCTGGACCCCGCGACAGCGGTCCACCTGCCCGGCCGACCCGCGATTCGCCCGACCGTCTATGTCGGCGCTCGGCTGCTGGTCCGCAGCAGCCAACTGTCCGACGCCGTCCGTGCCGCGCTCGTCACGGCTGCCGCTCAGGCCGGGCTACGGGTGGTCTTCGACGAGGCGGACGGACAGCTGCTGGAGCTCGCGTCGTCCGTGGGTCTTGCCGACCTGGCCGCCCGAGTCCTCACGACCCGGCTTCGGCTCGAGATCGACACCGACAAGCCGGCGAGCCCGCCCGACTCGTGGCAGGTGCTGCAGAACTTCCGGTGCATCCTCGGCTCGGCGGACCCCACCAGCAATGAGGTGACGCTGGACCACCTGCTGACTGCGACCGGCGGCCCGCACGGCGCTCCGTACATGGGTGGCGCTCCGTACATGGGTGGCGCCGGTGTCAGCTCCGAGTACGGCGTGGCCGGGCACGGCGGCCGGTCGCCGGTCACCTGGATCGGAGCGGAACCCACCCGCGTGCCCAAGGGTCAGGAGCGCTGCCGTCGTCCCGTGGTCGCGGTACTCGACACGGGCGTGGGCCGGCATCCCTGGCTTCCCGAGTCCATCGTCAAGCGTCATCCCAAGGTCGGCTCGCTGCCGATCGGTGAGACCGACCCGGCCAGCAATTCAGAGCTCAGCGGGCGTCTGGACAGCCCCCTGGAGGGAACGCTCGATCTCGATGCCGGCCACGGAACCTTCATCAGCGGTCTGATCCGCCAGGTCTGCCCCGATGCGGACATCCTCGCGGTCCGGGTGATGCACGGTGATGGGGCGGTGCCCGAGGGAGATCTGCTGGAAGCATTGAACAGGCTGCTGCTGCGGCAGGCTCTTGCTCTGGAGCTGAATAAGCCAGACTGGTTGGTGGACGTGATCTCGCTGTCGCTGGGCTATTACCACGAGCTCCCCGCCGACTACGCCTACGACCAACTGCTGATCGAGACGCTGGGTGCGCTGGGCGAGTACGGAGTGGCCGTGGTGGCCTCGGCCGGAAACGATTCCACCCCGCGGCACTTCTACCCGGCGGGCTTCACCCCGCATGCCGGCGGCCAGGTGCAGGCACGGTACGACGCCCTGCCGGTGGTGAGCGTCGGCGCGCTCAACCCGGACCTCAAGAGCATCGCGCTGTTCAGCAACGCCGGAAACTGGGTCACCTGCCACCGGCAGGGCGCTGCGCTGGTCAGCACCATGCCGACCACCTTCGACGGCTCGCTCCAGCCGCTGGCGAGCATCCGGGTGCACGGGGAAGGCACCCGGACGACCATCGATCCGGACAACTTCCATGGCGGCTTCTCCATCTGGAGCGGCACGTCCTTCGCGGCACCGATCCTGGCCGCGGAGATCGCGAAGGCGCTGTGGAACTCCGGCACTCTGGACACCTCTGACGCGTCGACGATGGTGTCGCGAGGCTGGGAGGTACTGAACGGTTTGACCGGACTGGAACGCCCGCAGCCATAGCGGCTCATACTTTGCTTCGGCGGCGACCTCGTACCGCCGTCCAGCGAGGGCTCACCGGCGATGGGAAGTTCCATGATCCGCACAGCCACTGCGGACGTGACGCAGGCGCGGAGGTTGCACGCGTCCGGAGTGGAGCACAACAACGCCGGGCATCCACTGCGCGCAGCCCGGCTCTTCCGCCGCGCGCTGGCGATGGTCGACGGCAAGCTCCCCGACACCTCCGAGCTCCCTGACACGTCCGAGGAATGTCGGCTACTGGCCGTCCGGATCTACATCAGCCTCGCCATGAGCGAGTCGGAACTCAGCGGCATGCAACCAGGACTTGCCGCCCTCGCGGAGGCTGAACGGCGCCTTGACGCGGACAAACACCCGGAGCTGGTGGTCCTGCTGCAGTTGCAACACGGCTATATCCAGGTCCGTGGCGGTCACCTGGACAAGGGCCTGCTCCACCTGGACACCGCTGTGGAGCTGATCGGGCATGCCAGCCCGGTGCACGCCGGCAACATCCTGCTCAACCGGGGCAGCCTGCACCTCTACCGCGGGGATCTGAGCCGAGCCCGCGAGGACCTGAGCCGGTCGGCCAAGATCGCGGCGGAGCATGGGCTGGTCGTGGAGGAGTTCAAGGCCCGGCACAACCTCGGCTACCTGGAATTCCTCGCCGGCAATCTCGCGCTGGCGCTCAGGACGATGGCCGATGCGCGCGCCATCGACGCCGACATCTCACTCGGCGTGGCCCTGCTGGATCGCGCCCAGGTGCTGCTGCAAGCCGGTCTGCACCGGGAGTCCGACGACTCGTTGCTCGAGGCGGCGGCGATCTTCCGGGAGGATCGGCTCTGGAAAGAACTGGGAGAGGTGGAGCTGGCCCGTGCGGAGTGCGCGCTGCTCGACGGCGAGACAGTCGCCGCTCGCCGGCTCGCCGCGAGCGCCCGTAACAGGTTCCGGCGCCGGCAGAACGAACGCTGGCGCAGGGACGCGGAGCTGGTTCTGCTACACGCGGACCTGGCCGCCGGCCGGCCCGGTGGACAGCTGGCGACGCGCGCGCTGAGCCTGGCCGCCGAGTTCCGCGCCGCCGGGCTGAACACTCAGGCGCGCACGGCGCAGTTGGTGGCGGCCGAGGCGCTGCTGCGCGCGGGACGGCCGGTGCAGGCCCGAGCCGTGGCGGCCGAGGCCGGCCCGGTCCGCGGCTCCGACCCGGTGTCCGCGCGGCTGCACACCAGACTCGTCCGAGCGAGGCTCTGTATCGCCGCTGACGACCGGGGACCCGCGCGCCGCGAGATCAGCACCGGGCTGGCCGAGCTCGCGAACCACCAGGCGCAGTTCGGCAGCATCGACCTGCAGACAGCGGGCGCGGTGCATGGCCGCCAGCTGGTGGAGCTCGACCTGTCGATGGCGTTCCGGCACGGCAGGCCGCTGGCGGTGCTGGCCGCGGTCGAGCGCGGCCGGGCGATCTCGAGCCGGCTGGGTGCGGTGAAGGCTCCGGCCGACCCGGTGACGGCCGAGTTGCTGGCTGAGCTGCGTCAGGCCGTCGAGGGACTGCGGGCGATCGCCTCGGATGCCGGGGCGTCTAGCCGCGCATCGTCAGAGCGTCGCCGCGTCGCCGATCTGCAACGGGAGCTACGTGCCCGGTCCTGGCAGTCGGAGGGCCAGCGGGCCGCCGGAAAGCCCGCCGGCTGGAATGCGATAGGCCCGGCACTGAGCGCCGCTGACACCTCATTGGTCAGCTACTTCAACGTCGAGGGGCAGCTGTACGCGGTGGTGTTCGCGGCCGGCCACGCCCGCATCGTCCACATCGCGGCCGAGCGCGCGGTGGTCGAGATGGTCCGGCGAGTTCGGGCCGACATGGACGTGATAGCCAACGGGTACCTGCCCCCGGCCATGGCGCAGGCGGTGGCGGCCACTCTCGATAGGTCCCTGGCGCGGCTGGACCGGGCTCTGCTCGGTCCCCTCGGACTGCCGGACGCGCGACTGGTGATCGTGCCGACGGGTGTGCTCGGCACGCTGCCCTGGACGAACCTGCCCTCGCTGCGGCAGCGCCCGGTCGTGGTGGCGCCCTCGGCGACGGCCTGGCTGGCGGCATCCGGTCCGACGCAGCCGGTCGATCCGGTGGTGGTTGCGGTTGCCGGCCCGGAGCTGGTCCGCTCTACCGAGGAGGCGTCCGTGGTGGGCAGGTTGTGGCCGGACGCCCTGGTCTTCGCAGGCGACGCCGGCACCAGGGCGGCGCTGGTGTCGGCGCTCACCTCCGCCACCGTCGTCCATGTCGCGGCGCACGGCCAGCACCAGGCGGAGAACCCGATGTTCTCCTCCATTCGGCTCGTCGACGGGCCGCTGTTCGCCTACGAGCTCGACCAGAGTGCTCGGGTGGCCGAGCACGTGGTGCTGTCGGCGTGCGAGCTCGGCCGGTCCACGATGCGTGCCGGTGACGAGGCGCTGGGGCTCACCAGCGTGCTGTTGCGGCTCGGCAGCCGCTCGGTGATCTCCGGCGTGGCACGGGTCCACGACGATGTGGCGGCTGAGGTGATGACGACTTACCACGCCGGGATGGCCACCGGAATGGACTCGGCACAGTCGCTCGCACTCGCCGTCGCGCAGGCGCCCACCCCGGCACCGTTCGTGTGTTTCGGCGCGACGTGGGCTCCGGGGACAACGACGAAATAGTTGGCCCGGGTGACGCGACGGGGTTCGGCTGAGGCTTCTGGCGACGATTTGGTGCGCGCTGAGCCGGCCCGTAGCATGGACAGCGATCCACCCGAAGACCGCTGGTTGTCGCATGCGCACGTGCGACCGAACAGCTCCGGAGCGCCGGAGCGGCCCGCGCAGAGTGGCCGGTAAGAGATGAGACTTCCTCGTTTCGCCCCGAGCGCCCTGCGCCGGGGCGTTTTGGTGTTCCGGGCCTGCTCGTCGTGCGGCGCAAGCCCAGCCGGCACGAGATGTACGAGAGGAGGAACATGCCGAACAAAGAAAAGCTCTCCGCTGTCGCGGAACTGGTCGAGCACTTCAACGGCTCGTCGGCCACCGTCATCACCGAGTACCGCGGACTGACGGTCAAGCAGGTCACCCAGCTTCGCCAGGCCCTGGGCCGGGACACCACCTACGCGGTGGTCAAGAACACCCTGACCAGGCGTGCGGCGGCCGAGGCCGGTGTCAGCATCGAGGACAGCCTGCTCGTCGGACCGACCGCGATCGCGTTCGTCAAGGGCGACCCGGTCGAGGCGGCCAAGGGCCTGCGTGACTTCGCCAAAGCCAACCCGCTGCTGGTTATCAAGGGCGGTGTGCTCGAAGGAAAGTCGCTCAGCGCGGCGGACGTGAGCAGCATTGCCGACCTGGATTCCCGCGAGGTGTTGCTCGCCAAGGTCGCAGGCGTCCTCAAGGCGCTGCCGACCCGTGCGGCCGCCCTGTTCCAGGCGCCGTTGTCCCAGGTTGCGCGCCTGGCCAAGGCCCTGGAGGACAAGACTCCGGGAGACGCGGCTGCGGCCGTCGAAGCCGGAACCGAAGGCCCTGTTGTCGGCGAAGCCGGCGACGTGGCAGCCGAGGCCCCCGCGGCCGATGAAGCACCATCCGAGACTCCCGCCGAGCCGGCGGAGCAGTAACCAACCACCCGCCGGCTCTCCGGCACAAAGAAAGGACGCCACATCATGGCGAAGCTCAGCACTGACGAGCTCATCGACGCATTCAAGGAGCTCACCCTCCTTGAGCTGTCCGACTTCGTGAAGCAGTTCGAAGAGACCTTCGACGTCACCGCCGCCGCTCCGGTCGCCGTCGCGGCCGCTCCCGTCGGCGGCGCGCCCGCCGAGCCCGAGGCCGAGCAGGACGAGTTCGACGTCATCCTCGAAGGCGCCGGCGAGAAGAAGATCCAGGTCATCAAAGAGGTGCGCACGCTCACCAGCCTCGGCCTCAAGGAGGCCAAGGACCTGGTGGACGGCGCGCCGAAGCCGGTTCTGGAAAAGGTCAACAAGGAAGCCGCCGAGAAGGCCAAGGCTGCCCTCGAGGCCGCTGGCGCTTCGGTGACGGTCAAGTAGCTCCGGCTACGTCCGACCATGCCAGGTCAGCCGGCTAGCCACAGCTGACCGAGCAACTGCCACACCCGTCAGGGGGCGGTCCGCGAGAGCGGGCCGCCCCCTGACGTCGTTCATTGTCGAGGTGGGTGGGCCGCTACCTCCCCGGCAAAGCGAATTGCGGCGGCACGAATGGCCAGATGCTTGACGTGAGCGATTTGGCGGGGCACCCTGTGCGTGCACTGCTTGCAAGCTCCTCGAACCACGTGACGGCTTGTACGACGACCGCCTCGACGGTCGTCAGAAGCGCTCGGGAGCTTGGCTCGACCGCGGTAGAACCATCCCTCAGGGGGTGGGTGGACAGGCGTGCCCATAGCGGCTAGACTGCTAATTTGCGCTGCCCTCAAACTTGTGTCGGCCCGTACAGGGTCTACTTCCGGCTGTCTCGGCAGGAAAGTTCAGGGGTCGCGCGATAGATCAAGAGCTGCGCCGCCGAAGGTGTGAGATCACGAGCACCACCGCGATCACGACTCCAGCGGGGCAGCGATTGGACACAGGTTGATTCAGTCCTCGGAAGGACGCATCTTGGCAGTCTCTCGCCCCGGTAAGTCCGAATCGCAAGGCACGAGCATTCAGGGCATCGCAGGCGCCCCCGCTCGGACCACCTTCGCCAAGATTCGGGAACCACTCGAAGTTCCCAATCTGCTGGCCTTGCAAACGGAATCTTTTGATTGGCTGGTCGGCAACGCCGCCTGGAAAGCGAGGCAAGCTCGCGACGCAAACGCCACCGGCGTCGCCCCCCTCTCCGGTCTGGAAGAAATTCTCGGTGAGATCTCGCCGATCGAAGACTTCTCCGGCTCCATGTCACTGTCGTTCTCCTCGCCGCGGTTCGAGGACGTCAAGGCCTCCATCGAGGAGTGCAAAGACAAGGACATGACCTACGCCGCCCCGTTGTTCGTCACGGCGGAGTTCACCAACAACACCACTGGCGAGATCAAGAGTCAGACGGTGTTCATGGGTGACTTCCCGATGATGACCCGCAAGGGCACCTTTGTTATCAACGGCACCGAGCGCGTCGTCGTGTCGCAGCTCGTCCGTTCGCCTGGCATCTACTTCGACCGCAGCCTGGACAAGACCTCCGACGTGGACGTCTTCTCGGTGAAGGTCATCCCCAGCCGCGGTGCCTGGCTGGAATTCGACGTCGACAAGCGCTCGACGGTCGGCGTCCGCATCGACCGCAAGCGCCGCCAGCCCGTGACGGTGCTGCTGAAGGCCCTCGGCTGGAGCTCGGACCGGATCCGTGAGCACTTCCACTGGTCCGAGACCCTGCTCGCGACCCTGGAGAAGGACCACATCCCGGGTCAGGACGAGGCGCTGCTAGACATCTACCGCAAGCTTCGTCCGGGCGAGCCCCCGACGAAGGAGTCGGCGCAGGCGCTGCTGGAGAACCTGTTCTTCAACCACAAGCGCTACGACCTGGCGAAGGTTGGCCGCTACAAGGCCAACAAGAAGCTCGAGGTCGACACCGACATCAACCACGGCAACCTGACCGAAGAAGACATCGTCAAGACCATCGAGTACCTGGTCCGGCTGCACGCCGGCGAGGATGGCTACGAGGTCGACGACATCGATCACTTCGGTAACCGTCGGCTGCGCACCGTGGGTGAGCTGATCCAGAACCAGATCCGGGTCGGTCTTTCCCGCATGGAGCGGGTCGTGCGCGAGCGGATGACGACTCAGGACGTCGAGGCGATCACGCCGCAGACCCTGATCAACATCCGTCCCGTGGTGGCTTCGATCAAGGAGTTCTTCGGAACCTCCCAGCTGTCGCAGTTCATGGACCAGACCAACCCGCTCGCCGGTCTGACCCACAAGCGCCGGCTGTCGGCTCTCGGCCCGGGTGGTTTGTCCCGTGACCGTGCAGGCATGGAAGTCCGTGACGTCCACCCGTCGCACTATGGCCGCATGTGCCCCATCGAGACCCCTGAAGGCCCGAACATCGGCCTGATCGGCTCGCTGGCGTCCTACGGCCGGGTGAACGCCTTCGGCTTCGTCGAGACCCCGTACCGCAAGGTCGAGACAGGCGTGGTCACCGACCAGGTGTTCTACCTGACCGCCGACGAAGAGGACCGGGCGACCATTGCCCAGGCCAACGCCGTGATCGATGCCCATGGTCACTTCACCGACAGCAAGGTGCTCTGCCGTAAGAAGGGCGGAGAGGTCGAGCTGCTCGAGCCCGACGAGGTCGACTACATGGACGTGTCGCCGCGCCAGATGGTGTCGGTCGCGACCGCGATGATCCCGTTCCTCGAGCACGACGACGCCAACCGCGCGCTGATGGGCGCCAACATGCAGCGCCAGGCTGTGCCGCTGCTGCGTTCGGAGTCCCCGCTGGTCGGCACCGGCATGGAGCTGCGCGCAGCTGTCGACGCCTCGGACGTCGCCGTCGCCGACAAGGCCGGTGTGGTCGAGGAGCTTTCCGCCGACTACATCACCGTGATGGCTGACGACGGCACCCGTAACACCTACCGGTTGTCGAAGTTCGCCCGGTCCAACCAGGGCACCAGCTTCAACCAGAAGCCGATCGTCAACGAGGGCGACCGGGTCGAGGTCGGCCAGGTCATCGCCGACGGTCCCTCCACCGACTCCGGTGAGATGGCGCTCGGCAAGAACCTGCTCGTGGCATTCATGCCATGGGAAGGCCACAACTACGAGGACGCCATCATCCTCAACCAGCGGATCGTGCAGGACGACGTCCTGACCTCGATCCACATCGAGGAGCACGAGGTCGACGCTCGCGATACCAAGCTCGGTGCCGAAGAGATCACCCGTGACATCCCCAACGTCTCCGACGAGGTCCTCGCCGACCTCGACGAGCGCGGGATCATCCGTATCGGCGCCGACGTGGTGACCGGTGACGTGCTGGTCGGCAAGGTCACGCCCAAGGGTGAGACCGAGCTGACTCCGGAAGAGCGCCTGCTGCGCGCGATCTTCGGTGAGAAGGCGCGCGAGGTTCGTGACACCTCGATGAAGGTTCCGCACGGTGAGGCCGGCAAGGTCATCGGCGTCCGGGTCTTCTCCCGCGAGGACGGCGACGAGTTGCCGCCCGGCGTCAACGAGCTCGTCCGGGTCTACATCGCCCAGAAGCGCAAGATCCAGGATGGCGACAAGCTCGCCGGCCGGCACGGTAACAAGGGCGTCATCGCCAAGATCCTGCCGCCGGAGGACATGCCGTTCCTGATCGACGGAACCCCGGTCGACATCGTGCTCAACCCGCTGGGCGTGCCCGGCCGGATGAACATCGGCCAGGTTCTCGAGACGCACCTCGGCTGGGTGGCCAAGACCGGCTGGCAGGTCGAAGGCGAGCCGGAGTGGGCAAGCCGGCTACCTGAGCCCGCGCGTCAGGGCCACCCGGGCACCAACGTGGCGACCCCGGTGTTCGACGGCGCTCGTGAAGAAGAGATCACGGGCCTGCTCGACTCGACCCTGCGCACCCGCGATGGTGACCAGCTGATCGGGCGAACCGGCAAGGCACAGCTGATCGACGGTCGGTCCGGCGAGCCCTTCCCCGAGCCGGTCTCGGTGGGCTACGTCTACATCCTGAAGTTGCTCCACCTGGTCGACGACAAGATCCACGCCCGTTCGACTGGCCCGTACTCGATGATCACCCAGCAGCCGCTCGGTGGTAAGGCGCAGTTCGGTGGTCAGCGCTTCGGTGAGATGGAGTGCTGGGCCATGCAGGCCTACGGCGCCGCCTACGCCCTGCAGGAGCTGCTGACGATCAAGTCCGACGACATCCTCGGCCGCGTGAAGGTGTACGAGGCGATCGTCAAGGGCGAGAACATCCCCGAGCCGGGCATCCCCGAGTCGTTCAAGGTGCTGCTGAAGGAACTTCAGTCGCTCTGCCTGAACGTCGAGGTGCTGTCCAGCGACGGTGTGGCCGTCGAGATGCGTGACACGGACGACGACGTCTTCCGTGCCGCCGAAGAACTCGGTATCGACCTGTCCCGGCGCGAGCCGAGCAGCGTCGAGGAAGTCTGACGGACCGGCCGGCTGGTGGTGGCGTAATGCCCGAACCAGCCGGCCAGCCCGCCGGCCAACTCCGTTAGACAATCCGAAGGAAAGAGAAGGTTCCACGTGCTCGACGTCAACGTCTTCGACGAGCTGCGTATCGGCCTCGCCACTGCTGACGACATCCGTCAGTGGTCCCACGGCGAGGTCAAGAAGCCCGAAACCATCAACTACCGGACTCTCAAGCCTGAGAAGGACGGCCTGTTCTGCGAGAAGATCTTCGGTCCCACCCGCGACTGGGAGTGCTACTGCGGTAAGTACAAGCGCGTCCGCTTCAAGGGCATCATCTGCGAGCGCTGCGGCGTCGAGGTCACTCGCGCCAAGGTGCGTCGCGAGCGGATGGGCCACATCGAGCTCGCCGCACCGGTGACCCACATCTGGTACTTCAAGGGTGTTCCGTCCCGGCTGGGCTACCTGCTCGACCTGGCACCCAAGGACCTCGAGAAGATCATCTACTTCGCTGCCTACCTGATCACCAAGGTGGACACCGAGACCCGGCACCGCGATCTGCCGACCCTCGAGGCCGAGATCTCGGCCGAGAAGTCCACGCTGGAGAAGCGCCGCGACTCCGACATCGACGCCCGCGCCAAGAAGCTCGAAGCCGACCTGGCCGAGCTCGAGGCAGAAGGTGCCAAGAGCGACGTCCGGCGCAAGGTCCGCGAGGGCGGCGAGCGCGAGATGCGTCAGCTGCGTGATCGGGCCCAGCGCGAGATCGATCGCCTCGACGAGGTGATGGACACCTTCCGCAAGCTCGACGTGAAGCAGCTCATCTCCGACGAGATGCTCTACCGCGAGCTACGCGACCGGTTCGGCGAGTACTTCGAGGGCGGCATGGGCGCTGAGTCCCTGCAGACCCTCATCGCCGGCTTCGACCTCGACGCCGAGGCCGAGTCGCTGCGCGAGACCATCCGCTCCGGCAAGGGCCAGAAGAAGATCCGTGCACTCAAGCGGCTACGGGTCGTCGCGTCCTTCCTGAACACCACCAACTCGCCGCAGGGCATGGTGCTGGACTGCGTGCCGGTCATCCCGCCGGACCTGCGCCCGATGGTGCAGCTCGACGGTGGCCGGTTCGCCACCTCCGACCTGAACGACCTGTACCGCCGGGTCATCAACCGCAACAACCGCCTCAAGCGACTGATCGACCTCGGCGCGCCCGAGATCATCGTGAACAACGAGAAGCGGATGCTGCAGGAGTCGGTGGACGCGCTGTTCGACAACGGCCGTCGTGGGCGTCCCGTCACCGGTCCGGGCAACCGGCCGCTGAAGTCGCTGTCCGACCTGCTCAAGGGCAAGCAGGGCCGGTTCCGTCAGAACCTGCTCGGCAAGCGCGTCGACTACTCCGGCCGTTCGGTCATCGTCGTCGGCCCGCAGCTCAAGCTGCACCAGTGCGGCCTGCCCAAGCAGATGGCGCTGGAGCTGTTCAAGCCCTTCGTCATGAAGCGCCTGGTCGACCTGTCGCACGCGCAGAACATCAAGTCCGCCAAGCGGATGGTCGAGCGCGCGCGTCCGGTGGTGTGGGACGTCCTCGAAGAGGTCATCCGCGAGCACCCGGTGCTGTTGAACCGGGCGCCCACCCTGCACCGTCTCGGCATCCAGGCCTTCGAGCCCCAGCTGGTCGAGGGCAAGGCCATCCAGATCCACCCGCTCGTCTGCACCGCGTTCAACGCGGACTTCGACGGTGACCAGATGGCTGTCCACCTGCCGCTGTCGGCCGAGGCCCAGGCTGAGGCCCGCGTGCTGATGCTGTCGACGAACAACATCCTCAAGCCGGCTGACGGCCGTCCGGTGACCATGCCGACCCAGGACATGATCCTGGGCCTGTACCACCTGACGACCCTGCGTCCGGACCAGCTCGGAGCCGGCCAGGCCTACGCCTCGGCTGCCGAGGGCATCATGGCCCGCGATGCCAAGGCTCTGGGACTGCAGGCTCCGGTCAAGATCCGGCTGCAGGGCATCACCAGTGTCGACAACGGCGGTTCTGCCAGTGCGGAGCCATGGGTTGCTCCGGAGGATTGGACTCCCGGCGAGCAGTTGCTCGTCGAGACCACCCTCGGCCGGACGATCTTCAACGACACGCTTCCTTCGGACTACCGCTTCGTGAACTACGAGGTGACCAAGAAGGAACTCGGGCAGATCGTCAACGACCTGGCCGAGCGGTACCCCAAGGTTGCGGTTGCCCACGCGCTGGACAACCTCAAGGCTGCCGGTTTCCACTGGGCCACCCGGTCTGGCATCACCATCGCCATCGACGACGTGGTCACCCCGCCCCGCAAGGCGGAGATCCTCGAGCGGTACGAGGCGGACGCCGAGAAGATCGAGAAGCAGTACCGGCGTGGTGTCATCACCGTCGACGAGCGTCGTCAGGAGCTCGTCGAGGTCTGGACCAAGGCGACCAGCGAAGTCTCGAAAGAGATGGAAGCCAACTTCCCGAAGACCAACCCGGTGTACATCATGGTGAACTCGGGCGCCCGCGGAAACATGATGCAGATGCGTCAGATCGCCGCGATGCGTGGTCTGGTGGCCAACCCCAAGGGCGAGATCATCCCGCGTCCGATCAAGGCCAACTTCCGTGAGGGCCTGTCGGTGCTGGAGTACTTCATCTCGACCCACGGTGCTCGAAAGGGCCTGGCCGACACCGCACTGCGTACCGCCGACTCGGGCTACCTGACCCGTCGTCTGGTGGACGTCTCGCAGGACGTCATCGTCCGTGAAGAGGACTGTGGCACCGAGCGTGGCGTCAAGCTGACGATCGCCGCCGCCGGCCCCGATGGCAAGCTCCTCAAGGACAGCCACGCTGAGACCAGCGCGTATGCCCGGGTGCTTGCCGAGGACGTCGAGGCAGACGGTGCCGTCGTGGCACGGGGCAATGACGATCTCGGTGACGTTCTCATCGACGAGCTGGTTGCCCGCGGCGTGTCCGAGGTTCGGGTGCGCAGCGTGCTGACCTGCGAGTCCGCACTGGGCACCTGCGCCCGTTGTTACGGACGTTCGCTGGCCACTGGCAAGCTGGTGGACGTCGGCGAGGCTGTCGGCATCATCGCGGCCCAGTCGATCGGTGAGCCCGGAACCCAGCTGACGATGCGCACCTTCCACACCGGCGGTATCGCCGGTGACGACATCACGCATGGTCTGCCGCGTGTTGCCGAGCTCTTCGAGGCTCGGGTTCCGAAGGGTGTCGCGCCGATCAGCGAGGCAACCGGACGGGTTCGGATGGAAGACGTCGAGGGCACCGGCAAGGGCTCCGGCCGCAAGCTGGTCGTGACCCCGGATGACGGCAGCGAAGAGATCGAGTACCCGATCCTGCGGCGTGCCCGGCTCCTGGTGGCCGACGGCGACCGGGTCGAGGTGGGCCAGCAGCTCGTCGCCGGTGCGGTCAACCCACACGACGTGCTGCGCATCATGGGCCCGCGTGAGGTGCAGCTGCACTTGGTGCGTGAGGTCCAGGAGGTCTACCGCAGCCAGGGCGTCGCGATCCACGACAAGCACATCGAGGTGATCATCCGCCAGATGCTCAAGCGCATCACGGTGATCGAGTCGGGTGCTACCGAGTTCCTGCCGGGTTCGCTCATCGAGCGCGCCAAGTTCGAGGCCGAGAACCGTCGGGTCGTCGCTGAGGGTGGCGAGCCTGCCTCCGGTCGTCCGGTGTTGATGGGTATCACCAAGGCGTCGCTGGCCACCGAGTCGTGGCTGTCGGCAGCGTCCTTCCAGGAGACGACCCGCGTCCTCACCGACGCGGCGATCTCGGCGAAGAGCGACTCGCTGGTGGGGCTGAAGGAGAACGTGATCATCGGAAAGCTGATCCCGGCGGGTACTGGCATCGCCAAGTACCGCAACGTCGAGGTCAATCCCACTGAGGAAGCGCGTGCTGCAGCCTTCAGCATGGCTGGTTACGACGAGAGCGACTACTACGGCTTCGGTCAGGCCGGCGGTCAGGCCGTTGCACTCGAGGACTTCGGGTACAACGACTTCCGCTAAACAGCAGTCGGGCTAGCGCCCGGACACGGCAACGGGCCGGGAACCTCAGGGTTTCCCGGCCCGTTCTGCTGTCCCTGCCGGCTCTGTTGACTGGGGAGCGGGTTGGTATGCCGTCTGGCCGCCATGGTGGCCGCACGGCATACCAACCCGCGGCGACCAGCTCCGGAAACGACAGAAGGGCCGCACCCCGCGGGGTACGACCCTTCTGTCAAGCGTGAGGCTTACAGCGGGCGAACGTTCTCCGCCTGCGGGCCCTTCTGGCCCTGAGTGGTCTCGAACTCGACGCGCTGGTTCTCATCCAGGCTGCGGTAGCCATCGCTGGCGATCGCTGAGTAGTGGACGAAAACGTCCGGTCCGTCGCCGTCCGGAGCGATGAAGCCGAAGCCCTTTTCGCTGTTGAACCACTTGACGGTTCCCTGTGCCATGTCTTTCTCCTTGCTAAATGCGGTTCGAAGGGCACACCGTGTGACCTCCGGGTTGTCGTTAGTCGCCCCGCCGTTCAGCTGGGGTAAAACAAAACGCCCGCTGCGAGCAACCCGCGGGCGTTCAAAGAAACGATCGTGGAACACTGCAACTACAACCAGGGAAAACCGTAGCACGGATAGCCGGGAGCTGTGCAACTTCCATGTGCCAGAGTCGCGATTCTGTGGCGGGCACCCTGATACAGCCGTGCAATCCGGGCCTTCCACAGTCATGGCACGATCTGGATCTTGCGTCCGATCCCGGCCGCGAACCGCTCCGCAGCGACCGAATAGTCAGCCAGCGGCAGCCGATCGGAGATGAAGACGGCCGGATCGATCACGCCATCGGCGAACAGCTGCGGCACGCGTTCGTGTACGACTTTCCCGACGACAGCGACAGTTCATTGCGCCAGCGGCTGGGCGAGGCCGCCGGTGAAGCGATCGCCGATCACGTCCGAGGCCTCGGACGTGATCGGCATCGCCTGGTCGCGCGGTCTGTCCGGATTGGCGCGCAGCCTGACCACCTTTCCGGCCTGCTCCATCGTGCAGATGACCGGTGCGCTGTCCCGGCCCGGCGGCGATGACCTGCTCGACCTGGTACGGGCAGCGACCCGGATCGGTGACCATCGCGATGGTGGGTATCGGATGCTGGGCACCCGGGCTGTCCAGCATCTATGACGCTCTGGACGTCGAGGACCGAGAGAGCGTGAGCGCGTGGGGCGTGCGTGCGGAGGTATCGGGGGTATTTCTGGACGAGGGCGGAATCGCTCGCCAAACTGCCCTGGACGAGAGGATGATTGTGACTCGGGCGCGAGTGCTGACCGGCATTCCGACGGTTCTCGCAGTTGCCTACGGAACAGCGAAGAGCCGGGCGGTCTGGTCGGCGCTGAACGGAGGTGTGGTGAATGGGCTCATCACCCATGCCAGCCTCGCCAGGGCAGTTCTCGACATGCCACGGTCAGCCGGCGCACCGGCCCTGGAGCGAGTGGCGCCTAGTTGAGCCGTTGAGCCCGCTCGGGCGGCCGGTGTCACTCGGCGGTGGAGTTGCCAACCGTGGCCAGGTCTTCCGGCTCGGCGCCGCCGTGCGCCGACCGGTCACCCCGCACAGCCCTGCTACCCACGCGCTGCTGCGTCACCTGAGCCGCGCGGGCTTCGACGGCGCGCCCAGGTTGCTGTCCGCCGACGACCGAATGGAAATGCTGTCCTGGATTCCCGGGGTCGCCGCCCGCAACCCGCTGCCAGGCTGGTCCCTCAGTGACGCCAGCCTGGTCAGCGTGGCCGTTCTGGTCCGCCGCTTCCATGACGCGGTGCGGGGCTTCGACGGGGGCCCGCACCACTGGCCCCGGCCGGTGCCGCCGGCGTACAGCGACGGACTGGTCGGTCACAACGATCTGCACCCCGGCAATATCGTGTTCGACGGGGAGCGGGCGGTGGGCTTGATCGACTTCGACCTTGCCGGTCCCAGCGGCGTGGTGTGGGACCTGGCCACCGTCGCGCGGTGCTGGTGCCCACTGGTTGCCGACGCCGACCTCCCGGACGGCTTCGTGCAGGGGCCTGAGCGGCGCTACGACCGGCTGGTGATGCTGCTCGACGCCTACGGCCTCAACCGGGCGGGGCGCGTCGCGGTGGCCGAGTCTCTGGTGGACAACCACGACTGGACCTACCGGATCGTCACCGACGCGGCCAGCGCGGGACACCCGGGGTTCCGCGAGTATTGGGCGGGTGTGGCGGCGAGAACCAGCCGCGCGAGGCAGTGGGCGGTCGACCACCAGGCGGAATTGATCAAGGCCGTCCGGCGCTAGACTGATTCCGTACGGCCGGTTGCTTGCCCGATTTTGATACCAGGGCGGGCACCGGTATTGTTTGACCTTGTGCCCGGAGCCTCCGGGCGTTTACCCGTGTCCGTCGCGGGCGGCTGCTGGTCCACGAGCCGCTGACGAACCGGGGCCATCCGGTGAAGCTGGCGAGATTCTCGCTGGAAGACCCTGGGACTGGGCGACACGCCCGACCTCGGGGACCGGAGGGTGACAACAGCAGAGCAGACACGTTGCCGGGCAGAGACTGTCGGACGTCGCTGGGATCGAGCCAGCGCGCCGAGCCTCTACCTTCGACGTACCGCAGACGAATGAGGAGATTGCAGGCCGCATGCCTACGATCCAGCAACTGGTCCGCAAGGGCCGGCAGGACAAGATCGGGAAGACCAAGACCCCGGCGCTGAAAGGCTCTCCGCAGCGACGTGGTGTCTGCACGCGTGTCTATACGACCACGCCCAAGAAGCCGAACTCTGCGTTGCGCAAGGTGGCGCGCGTCCGGCTTACCAGTGGCATCGAGGTCACCGCGTACATCCCCGGGGTCGGTCACAACCTGCAGGAGCACTCGATCGTGCTTGTGCGTGGCGGCCGTGTGAAGGACCTGCCCGGTGTTCGTTACAAGATCATTCGTGGCTCGCTGGACACCCAGGGTGTCCGCAGCCGCAAGCAGTCGCGTAGCCGCTACGGCGCGAAGAAGGAGAAGAGCTAATGCCTCGTAAGGGCCCGCCTCCGCGTCGTCCCCTCGTGGTCGACCCGGTGTACGCTTCGCCGCTGGTCACTCAGCTGGTCAACAAGATCCTGATCGCCGGCAAGCGGTCGACCGCCGAGAGCATCGTCTACGGCGCCCTCGAGGGCTGCCGCGAGAAGAACGGCACCGACCCGGTTGTCACCCTCAAGCGCGCGCTGGACAACGTCAAGCCGACGCTGGAGGTGCGTAGCCGCCGCGTAGGTGGCGCGACCTACCAGGTTCCGGTCGAGGTCCGCACTCCTCGCCAGACCACTCTCGCGTTGCGGTGGCTGGTGGGCTACTCCCGCGCCCGTCGCGAGAAGACGATGACCGAGCGTCTGATGAACGAATTGCTCGACGCGAGCAACGGCCTCGGCGCCAGCGTCAAGCGTCGTGAGGACACCCACAAGATGGCCGAGTCGAACAAGGCCTTCGCGCACTACCGCTGGTAGCGCGTCGCGCTGGGAACAGCGCGCACCTGGCCAGTAGTTGAACGAAGCAAGTAGTTAAACCAAGCAGACCCGATCAGTCGACCGGGGCAGCGAATCGGTTCAGCAATCAGACGAAGAAGGAATGATGGCCAACAACGTTGAGCTCGCCAGGACCCGCAACATCGGGATCATGGCGCACATCGACGCGGGCAAGACGACGACGACCGAGCGAATTCTCTTCTACACCGGCATCAACTACAAGATCGGTGAAGTCCACGATGGCGCGGCCACCATGGACTGGATGGAGCAGGAGCAGGAGCGCGGCATCACGATCACGTCTGCCGCGACGAAGTGCACCTGGAAGAACCACGCGATCAACATCATCGACACGCCCGGGCACGTGGACTTCACCGTAGAGGTGGAGCGCTCGCTGCGCGTTCTCGATGGCGCCGTCGCGGTGTACGACGGAGTCGCCGGCGTCGAGCCTCAGACCGAGAACGTCTGGCGGCAGGCCGACAAGTACAACGTTCCTCGGATGTGCTTCGTCAACAAGCTCGACCGCACCGGGGCGGATTTCTTCCGCTGCGTACAGATGATGATCGACCGGCTGAACGCCACGCCGCTCGTACTGCAGATTCCGATCGGCAACGAGGGCGACTTCGTCGGCGTCGTCGACCTGATCGAGATGCGCGCGCTGACCTGGCGTGGCGAGACGGCGCTGGGTGAAGAGTTCGCGATCGAGGAGATTCCCGCGGACCTCGCCGACCAGGCCGCCGAGTGGCACGAGAAGATGCTCGAGACGCTGTCGGACGTGGACGACGAGATCGCCGAGGCGTACCTCAGCGATGAAGAGCTGACGGTCCCGCAGCTCAAGGCCGCCATCCGGCGCGCAACGATTGCTGACAAGTTGAACCCGGTGCTGACCGGTTCTGCCTTCAAGAACAAGGGTGTCCAGCCGATGCTGGATGCGGTGATCGACTTCCTGCCGTCTCCGCTGGACGTGGACCACATCGAGGGCACGCTGATGGACGGCGAGACCGTCGCGACCCGTAAGACGGACGAGGCCGAGCCGCTGTCCGCACTGGCCTTCAAGATCGCGACCGACCCGCACCTCGGCAAGCTCACCTACGTCCGGATCTACTCCGGTGTCGTCGAGAACGGCGCGCAGGTCCTGAACTCCACCAAGGACCGCAAGGAGCGCATCGGCAAGATCTACCAGATGCACGCCAACAAGCGCGAGGAGCTTCCCCGCGCCGGTGCTGGCGACATCATCGCCGTTGCCGGGTTGAAGCAGACCACCACGGGTGACACGCTGTCGGATCCATCGAAGCCGATCATCCTCGAGTCGATGACGTTCCCGGCTCCGGTCATCTCGGTGGCCATCGAGCCGAAGACGAAGAGCGACCAGGAGAAGCTGGGGACCGCGATCCAGAAGCTCGCGGAAGAAGACCCCACCTTTCAGGTGCAGAACGACGAAGAGACCGGCCAGACGATCATCAAGGGCATGGGTGAGCTTCACCTCGAGATCCTTGTCGACCGGATGCGCCGTGAATTCAAGGTCGAAGCGAACGTCGGCAAGCCGCAGGTGGCCTACCGCGAGACCGTCCGCCGCGTCGTCGAGCGCGAGGACCTGACGTACAAGAAGCAGACCGGTGGCTCCGGCCAGTTCGCGAAGGTGCAGGTCCGGCTCGAGCCGCTGCCCATGACCGCCGACGGTCCGACCTACGAGTTCGTCAACGCCGTCACCGGTGGTCGCATCCCGAAGGAATTCATTCCGTCGGTCGATCAAGGCGCACAGGAGGCCATGCAGTACGGCATCCTGGCCGGTTACCCGCTGGTCGGCGTGAAATTCACGCTGACCGACGGTGGGTACCACGATGTGGACTCCTCCGAGATGGCGTTCAAGATCGCCGGCTCGATGGTGTTCAAGTCAGCTGCTCGCAAAGCTGACCCGGTTCTGCTCGAGCCGATGATGGCGGTCGAGGTCACCACGCCCGAAGAGAACATGGGCGATGTGATCGGCGACCTCAACTCGCGGCGTGGCCAGATCCAGGCAATGGAAGAGCGTTCGGGAGCACGAGTGGTCCGGGCACTTGTTCCGCTGTCGGAGATGTTCGGTTATGTCGGTGACCTGCGCTCCAAGACGCAGGGCCGGGCGAACTACTCGATGCAGTTCGACTCCTACGCCGAGGTTCCAAGCAATGTGGCGAAGGAAATCATCGCGAAGGCGACCGGCGCGTAGTCGGGTGTCACCCGGTACCACCAGCATTACCTCCAAGACCAACTAGACGGCAACAGCCCGACCAAAGAAAGAGGAAACACAGTGGCGAAGGCGAAGTTCGAGCGGACCAAGCCGCATGTCAACATCGGCACCATCGGTCACATCGACCATGGCAAGACGACGCTGACCGCTGCCATCTCCCGTACCCTGCACGACAAGTACCCGGTGCTGAACCCTGCCACCCAGGCGTTCGATCAGATCGACAAGGCACCCGAAGAGCGTCAGCGCGGTATCACCATCTCGATCGCGCATATCGAGTACCAGACCGAGGCGCGGCACTACGCGCACGTCGACTGCCCCGGGCACGCCGACTACATCAAGAACATGATCACGGGTGCCGCGCAGATGGACGGCGCGATCCTGGTGGTCGCGGCGACCGACGGCCCGATGCCGCAGACCAAGGAGCACGTGCTGCTCGCGCGTCAGGTCGGTGTCCCGTACATCGTTGTCGCGCTGAACAAGGCCGACATGGTCGATGATGAAGAGATCCTGGAGCTTGTTGAGCTCGAGGTTCGCGAACTGCTGAACCAGTACGAGTTCCCGGGCGACGACGCCCCGATCGTCCGGGTGTCCGCACTCAAGGCGCTCGAGGGTGACCCTGAGTGGGCCGAGAAGATCCTCGAACTGATGAGTTCGGTCGACGAGTCGATCCCGCAGCCGGTTCGCGAGATCGAGAAGCCGTTCCTGATGCCCGTCGAGGACGTCTTCACGATCACCGGTCGTGGAACCGTCGTCACCGGCCGCATCGAGCGTGGTGTCCTGAAGGTCAACGAAACCGTCGACATCATCGGGATCAAGGAAGGCAAGACCACCACCACGGTCACCGGCATCGAGATGTTCCGGAAGCTGCTGGACGAGGGTCAGGCCGGCGAGAACGTCGGGCTGCTCCTCCGCGGTATCAAGCGCGAGGACGTCGAGCGCGGCCAGGTCATCATCAAGCCGGGCACGACCACTCCGCACACCGACTTCGAGGCGAACGTCTACATCCTCTCGAAGGACGAGGGCGGCCGTCACACGCCGTTCTTCAACAACTACCGGCCGCAGTTCTACTTCCGCACCACGGACGTGACCGGCGTGGTGACCCTGCCCGAGGGCACCGAGATGGTCATGCCCGGTGACACCACTGAGATGACGGTCGCGCTGATCCAGCCGATCGCCATGGAAGAGGGTCTGCGGTTCGCGATCCGAGAGGGTGGCCGCACCGTCGGCGCCGGCCGGGTCACCAAGATCATCAAGTAAGACAGCTCCGTGACGGGGCGGCCGGGTGTTCCCACCTGGCCGCCCTGGTACGGAAACGGCTTGACCGCTTCGGCCCGTCCTACGGACCGCGAGCTTGAACCTGTAGCACCAGATCGACTTAGTGCGAGCGCTGGCGCGAGCACCATTCACCACAGTGAGGACGAGAAAGCCACTATGGCTGGACAAAAGATCCGCATTCGGCTCAAGGCCTATGACCACGAGGCCATTGACGCCAGCGCGCGCAAGATCGTCGAGACCGTGACGCGCACCGGCGCTCGCGTCGTCGGTCCGGTACCGCTGCCGACGGAGAAGAACGTGTACTGCGTCATCCGGTCGCCGCACAAGTACAAGGACAGTCGCGAGCACTTCGAGATGCGGACCCACAAGCGTCTCATCGACATTCTCGACCCGACGCCGAAGACGGTGGACGCGCTCATGCGCATCGATCTGCCGGCCAGCGTCGACGTCAACATCCAGTAGCACCGGTTAGCGAGAATAAAAACCATGACTAATCAGAGCAGAGCCACCCGAGGCATTCTGGGCGAGAAGCTCGGCATGACCCAGGTCTTCGACGCGAACAACCGGGTCGTCCCGGTCACCGTCGTGAAGGCGGGGCCGTGTGTGGTGACCCAGATCCGGACCCAGGAGAAGGACGGCTATACGGCTGTCCAGATCGCCTACGGCCAGATCGATCCGCGCAAGGTGACCAAGCCGCTGGCCGGTCACTTCCAGGCTGCCGGCGTCACGCCACGGCGCCACGTGATCGAGCTGCGGACCTCGTCCATCGAGGGCTACGAGGTCGGACAGGAGTTCGGCGCGGACGTCTTCACCGATGGTGCGTCGGTCGACGTCACGGGCACGACCAAGGGCAAGGGCACCGCCGGCGTCATGAAGCGTCACGGCTTCCACGGCGTGTCCGCCTCCCACGGCTCCCACCGCAACCACCGCAAGCCTGGCTCGATCGGCGGCTGTTCCACGCCCGGTCGCGTGTTCAAGGGCATGCGGATGGCCGGTCGGATGGGTGTCGACAAGCAGACAACGCAGAGCCTGCGGGTCGTCAGGGTCGACCTCGAGCGTGGCTTGCTGCTCATCGAGGGTGCCGTTCCCGGATCCAAGGGAAGCATCGTTGTCGTACGTAACGCCGTCAAGTCCGCGGCGAAGGAGGCGTGATCCCCATGTCGTTGACCATTGATGTCGTCCACCCCGTGGATTCCGACGCGCAGCCGACCTCTGTCGAGCTGCCCGCCGAGATCTTCGATGTGCCCACGAACATCGCGCTGATCCACCAGGTCGTCGTCGCACAGCTCGCCGCCGCGCGCCAGGGCACCGCGTCGACCAAGACCCGCGGTGAGGTTCGCGGTGGCGGCAAGAAGCCGTACCGCCAGAAGGGCACCGGCCGCGCCCGCCAGGGATCGCTGCGTGCGCCTCAGTTCGCCGGCGGTGGCGTCGTGCACGGGCCGCAGCCGCGCAAGTACGACCAGCGGACGCCCAAGAAGATGAAGGCGGCCGCACTGCGCGGTGCGCTTTCGGACCGGGCGCGCTTCGGTCGGGTGCACGTGGCCTCTGCCCTGCTCAGCGGTGACGCGCCTTCCACGAAGTCGGTCACGGCCTCGCTGGCCTCGATCAGCACCGCGAAGAACATCCTCGTGGTCGTCGAGCGTTCGGACGAGCTGAGCTGGAAGAGCCTGCGCAACGTCTCGGGCATCCACGTCCTCGAGCCGGGCCAGCTCAACACCTACGACGTCCTGATCTCCGACGACGTGGTCTTCACCCTTGACGCGCTGCAGACGTTCCTGGCCGGACCGGCCAGCGGCAAGTCGAGTAAGGGAGCCGCCAGTTCGGCCGAGCTGTCCGACAGCGTCGAGGGCGCGGCAACCGAAGAGGATACGAACTGATGTTTGACGATCACCGCGACGTGCTGATCGCTCCGGTTATCTCGGAGAAGAGCTACGGCCTGCTGGACCAGAACAAGTACACCTTCGACGTCCACCCGGACGCCAACAAGACGCAGATCAAGATCGCTGTCGAGAAGGTTTTCAACGTCAAGGTAACGGACGTGAACACTCTCAATCGCCAGGGCAAGCGCAAGCGGACCCGATTCGGATACGGCACGCGCAAGAGCATCAAGCGTGCCGTTGTCACCCTCCGTGAGGGCGACCGTATCGAGGTCTTCGGCGGACCTGCGGCCTAGCGGGATACGGGACAGGAACGGACTTAGATATGGGTATCCGCAAGTACAAGCCGACAACGCCTGGTCGTCGTGGCTCCAGTGTCGCCGACTTCGTCGAGGTCACCAGGACCACGCCGGAGAAGTCGTTGGTGCGGCCGCTGCACAACAAGGGCGGTCGTAACAACACCGGACGCATCACCACCCGCCACCAGGGTGGTGGCCACAAGCGCGCGTACCGGGTCATCGACTTCCGTCGCAACGACAAGGACGGCGTGCCCGCCAAGGTCGCGCACATCGAGTACGACCCGAACCGCACCGCTCGTATCGCGCTGCTGCACTACGCCGATGGCGAGAAGCGCTACATCCTCGCGCCCCGTGCGTTGAAGCAGGGCGACGCGATCGAGAATGGTCCCGGCGCTGACATCAAGCCCGGCAACGCGCTGCCGCTGCGCAACATCCCGGTCGGTACCACGGTGCACGCTATCGAGTTGCGTCCCGGCGGTGGTGCGAAGATCGCCCGCTCGGCCGGCGCCAGCGTGCAATTGGTTGCCAAGGACGGACCGTTCGCGCAGTTGCGGATGCCCTCCGGTGAGATCCGCAACGTCGACGTCCGCTGCCGCGCCACCGTCGGCGAGGTCGGTAACGCCGAGCAGAGCAACATCAACTGGGGCAAGGCCGGCCGGATGCGCTGGAAGGGCAAGCGCCCGACCGTCCGTGGTGTCGCCATGAACCCGGTTGACCACCCGCACGGTGGTGGTGAGGGCAAGACGTCCGGTGGACGTCACCCGGTGAACCCGGCCGGTAAGCCCGAGGGCCGTACCCGCACCCGCAAGGCGAGCGACGCGCTCATCGTCCGCCGCCGCAAGACCAACAAGAAGCGTTAGGACCAGCAGCCATGCCTCGCTCGCTCAAGAAGGGCCCGTTCGTCGACGACCACCTGCTCAAGAAGGTGGATGTTCAGAACGACAAGGGCAGTAAGAACGTGATCAAGACCTGGTCGCGTCGTTCGACGATCATCCCGGACATGCTCGGCCACACCATCGCGGTGCACGACGGTCGCAAGCACGTCCCGGTCTTCGTGACCGAGGGCATGGTCGGGCACAAGCTCGGCGAGTTCGCGCCCACTCGGACGTTCCGAGGCCACATCAAGGACGACCGCCGGTCCCGCCGGTAGTTCTCCCGCCACATCGTCAGATTCAAGACCGAACACACCAGCAGATTTAAGGGATATCGCAGATGGCAGCCAACGAACCCGACGCAGATGTGCGTACCGCCTTCGCGCGGGCGTCGCAGGTCAACGTCACGCCTATGAAGGCGCGTCGCGTCATTGACCTGATTCGCAACAAGCCGGCCTCGGACGCGCTCGCGGTGTTGAAGTTCGCCCCGCAGGCGGCATCCGAGCCGGTGGCGAAGGTTCTCGCCTCCGCGATCGCCAACGCTGAGAACAACTTCGACCTCGACCCGGAGACGCTGATCGTGTCGCGCGCCTTCGTCGACGAGGGACCGACCCTCAAGCGGTTCCAACCGCGTGCGCAGGGTCGGGCCTACCGAATCCGCAAGCGGACCAGCCACATCACCATCGAGGTCGAGAGCGTGGAAAGGGCAGCGCGAACCGTTCCGTCTGCTCGTAACGCTGGCAAGAAGGGGAGCACCCGCTAATGGGGCAGAAGGTAAACCCGAACGGGTTCCGCCTCGGCATCACCACCGACTGGAAGAGCCGTTGGTTCGCCGATAAGAACTATGCCGAGTACGTCAAGGAAGACGTTGCCATCCGTCGCCTGATGTCCAAGGGCATGGAGCGGGCCGGTATCGCCAAGGTCGAGATCGAGCGCACCCGTGACCGGGTTCGCGTCGACATCCACACCGCGCGTCCGGGCATCGTCATCGGCCGTCGCGGCGCCGAGGCCGACCGCATCCGCGGCGAGCTGGAGAAGCTCACCGGCAAGCAGGTGCAGCTCAACATCCTCGAGGTGAAGAACCCCGAGGCCGACGCTCAGCTGGTGGCCCAGGGTGTCGCCGAGCAGCTCTCCAACCGCGTGAGCTTCCGGCGCGCGATGCGCAAGAGCATGCAGTCGACGCTGAAGAGCCCGGGCGTCAAGGGAATCCGGGTGCAGTGCTCGGGCCGCCTCGGTGGCGCCGAGATGAGCCGGTCGGAGTTCTACCGCGAAGGTCGGGTGCCGCTACACACCCTCCGCGCGAACATCGACTACGGCTTCTACGAGGCGCGCACCACCTTCGGGCGCATCGGCGTGAAGGTCTGGATCTACAAGGGCGAGGTGCCCACCGGATCGCGCACCGAGCGTGAGGCCGCTGTCGCGGCCGAGGCGCTGCGCCAGCGTCGTGACCGGCCCGCCCGCCCGCGTCGTTCGGGTTCGCAGGGCACCACCGGTACCGGCGTGTCGACCGAGACCGATCGTGCGTCGGACGCTCAGGCGCCCGCGCTGGCCACCACCCTGCAGGACACCGAGCCGGTCGATGCGCCCGTGGTCGACGCGTTGGCAATCGAGGGCCGAGCGACGGAGGTCCCCGTGACCGACACCGCCGCAGCACCGGCGACCACTGAAACCACTGAGGGCTGATAAATGTTGATCCCACGGCGGGTTAAGCACCGCAAGCAGCACCACCCGGACCGTAATGGTGCGGCCAAGGGTGGCACCCGTGTCACCTTCGGCGAGTACGGCGTCCAGGCGCTCGAGCCGGCCTACGTCACCAACCGTCAGATCGAGTCGGCGCGTATCGCGATCAACCGGCACATCCGGCGTGGCGGCAAGGTCTGGATCAACATCTATCCGGACCGTCCGCTGACGAAGAAGCCGGCCGAAACCCGGATGGGTTCCGGTAAGGGTTCTCCGGAATGGTGGATCGCCAACGTCAAGCCGGGACGGGTCCTCTTCGAGCTGTCCTACCCGGACGAGAAGACCGCGAAAGAGGCGCTGACCCGCGCCATCCACAAACTGCCGATGAAGTGCCGCATCGTGAAGCGGGAGGAGTTCTGATGTCGAACGCCCACACCGACGAGCTCCGCGAGCTCCACGACGACGAGCTGCGCGCTCGGCACCGCGAAGCCAGGGAAGAGCTGTTCAACCTGCGCTTCCAGATGGCTACCGGACAGCTGGACAACAACCGGCGGCTGCGGGTCGTGCGCCACGACATCGCGCGGATCCTCACGATCCAGACCGAGCGGGAGCTCGGCTTGTCGGTCGCACCTGAAGGAGACTCGGCATGACCGCAGAAGCATCGACCGGCGCGACCGGCCGCTCGTCGGACCGGAAGGTCCGTGAGGGCCTGGTCGTCAGCGACAAGATGGACAAGACCGTCGTGGTCGCCGTCGAAGACCGCGTCAAGCACCCGTTGTACGGCAAGGTCATCCGCCGTACGAACAAGTTGAAGGCTCACGATGAGGCGAACACCGCCGGCATCGGGGACCGCGTGCTGCTGATGGAGACGCGGCCACTGTCCGCCACCAAGCGCTGGCGCGTGGTCGAGGTCATCGAGCGGGCCAAGTAGTCTCTGACCCCGGTCGGAGTGCAGGACGTTCTGGCTCTTTCAGATAGGGCCCGAAGGCAGAGTAAGAGCCGGGCATGTGCCAAGGCTCGGTTAGCCAAACGGATTTGGGAGTAAGGCTGTGATTCAGCAGGAGTCGCGACTGCGCGTCGCCGACAACACCGGGGCCAAGGAAATCTTGTGCATCCGCGTGCTGGGCGGCTCGGGTCGTCGCTATGCGGGCATCGGCGACACCATCGTCGCAACCGTCAAGGATGCGTTGCCCGGTGCCGGCGTCAAGAAGGGCGACGTGGTCAAGGCCGTCATCGTTCGTACGGTAAAGGAGCGTCGACGTCCCGATGGCTCCTACATCAAGTTCGATGAGAACGCGGCTGTGCTGATCAGGGCCGATGGCGAGCCCCGTGGAACGCGCATCTTCGGCCCGGTGGGCCGCGAGCTGCGTGACAAGAAGTTCATGAAGATCATCTCGTTGGCTCCGGAGGTGCTGTGATGAGCGAGGATCGCAAGGCCGCTTGCGGCCCGAGGACCGGAGCGAAGTCAGGGATGAGCGCTTGCGCGAAGACCGAGGTGGCACAGTGAAGATCAAGAAAGGCGACGAGGTCGTCGTCATCGCAGGCAAGGATCGTGGCAAGAAGGGTAAGGTACTCGCTGCTTTCCCTGCTGAGAACAAGGTCCTCGTCGAAGGTATCAACCGGGTTACCAAGCACACCCCCGTCGCCGCGAACGCCCGTGGCGCGCAGACCGGCGGAATCGTGACCCAGGAGGCCAAGGTCGACGCCAGCAATGTGATGGTGGTCGTGGACGGCCAGGCAACTCGCGTCGGCTACCGCCGAGATGAAGAGACCGGCCGCAACGTTCGCGTGTCGCGTCGCACCGGAAAGGACCTGTAATGACGACGGAGGCAAGCACCGCTACTCAGGTGCCAGCACCGCGTTTGAAGCTTCGCTACCGCGAAGAGATCATGCCGGCGATGCAGGGGGAGTTCTCGTACTCCAACCCCATGCAGGTGCCCGGTGTGGTCAAGATCGTCGTGAACATGGGTGTCGGCCAGGCCGCCAAGGACGCCAAGCTCATGGACGGCGCGGTCCGTGACCTGACGCTGATCACCGGCCAGAAGCCGCTGGTCCAGCGCGCCCGGGTGTCGATCGCGCAGTTCAAGCTGCGTGAGGGCATGCCGATCGGCGCGAAGGTCACGCTGCGCGGCGACCGGATGTGGGAGTTCCTGGACCGGCTGCTCAGCCTGGCCCTGCCCCGCATCCGTGACTTCCGCGGCCTGTCCCCGAAGCAGTTCGATGGCAACGGCAACTACACCTTCGGTCTGACGGAGCAGTCGATGTTCCACGAGATCGACCCCGACACGATCGATCGCCCGCGCGGCATGGACATCACTGTGGTGACCACCGCCAAGACCGACGACGAAGGTCGCGCGCTGCTCAAGGCGCTCGGCTTTCCGTTTAAGGAGAACTGACCCCCATGGCAAAGACCTCGCTGAGGATCAAGGCCGCGGCAAAGCCGAAGTTCGCCGTCCGCGGTTACACCCGCTGTCAGCGGTGCGGTCGCGCGCACGCCGTCTTCAAGAAGTTCGGACTCTGCCGGATCTGCGTCCGCGAGATGGCCCACGCGGGCGAGCTCCCAGGTGTGACGAAGTCCAGCTGGTAAAAGCCCGATTTCATAATCGGGAGTCGATCAGGCAAACTTGTCTGGTTGTCAATCGCTTCGGGGTAGGCCCTGCGCCGGTGTACCGGCCTGATGGAACCGTTCCGAGAAAGGTAAGACCTAATCCGTGACTCTGTTCCCCGCCGGCCTTGAAAGCGAGGCCGTCTCATGACCCAGCTTCCCGCCGGCCTTGAAAGCGAGGCCGTCTCATGACCCAGCTTCCCGCCGGCCTTGAAAGCGAGGCGGTCTCATGACGATGACCGACCCCATCGCCGACATGCTTACCCGCCTGCGCAACGCCAACTCGGCTTACCACGACACCGTCGTGATGCCGCACAGCAAGCTCAAGGGTCACATCGCCGAGATCCTGCAGCAGCAGGGTTACATCGGTGGTTTCGAGATCACCGACGCTCCGGACGAATTGCCCGGCAAGGTGCTGACACTGTCGTTGAAGTACGGGCCGAACCGCGAGCGAAGCATCGCCGGCGTGCGTCGGGTCTCCAAGCCGGGCCTCCGGGTATACGCGAAGTCCACCGGACTCCCGCGCGTTCTCGGCGGTCTCGGTATTGCCATCATCTCGTCCTCGTCCGGTCTCGTCACCGACCGGCAGGCCGCCAAGCGTGGAGTAGGCGGGGAAGTCCTCGCCTACGTCTGGTAGGGAGCGCAGCATGAGTCGCATCGGAAAGCTGCCGGTCCCGGTCCCCAGTGGTGTCGAGGTCGCGATCGACGGCCAGAGCATCACGGTCAACGGCCCCAAGGGCAGCCTGTCGCACGTCGTGGCGGAGCCGATCACGGTCGCCCAGGAGGACGGCGCGCTGAACGTCGTCCGCCCGGATGACGAGCGCGTGTCCAAATCGCTGCACGGCCTGTCGCGCACGCTGATCGCGAACATGGTCGTCGGCGTGACCGACGGCTACGTCAAGAACCTCGAGATCGTCGGCACCGGTTACCGCGTCGCGGCCAGGGGCAGTGATCTCGAGTTTGCTCTCGGGTTCAGCCACCCGGTCGTCATCACGGCTCCCGACGGGATTTCGTTCAGAGTCGATTCACCCACCCGCTTCGCGGTTCAGGGCATTGACAAGCAGAAAGTCGGCGAAGTGGCCGCTAACATCCGGAAGCTGCGCAAGCCTGACCCTTACAAGGGCAAGGGTGTGCGGTACCAGGGTGAGGTCATCCGTCGCAAGGCCGGAAAGACGGGTAAGTAGCCATGGCTGCCACAAGCATCGTTAAGCGCGCACGGCGTTCGGCCGGCGTGTCCGCCGGCCGGCGGACGGGCAAGGCACGCAGGCACTTCCGCCTTCGCAAGAAGGTCGTGGGTACCGAATCGCGCCCCCGTCTGGTTGTCAATCGGTCGGCCCGGCACCTGTTCGTCCAGGTCGTGGACGACGGCAAGGGCGTGACCCTGGCCTCGGCCTCGACATTCAAGCTGACCGAGGGCGACAAGACTGAGCAGGCTCGCCAGGTCGGCGCCACGCTGGCTACGTCCGCCAAGGCCGCAGGCGTCAGCCAGGTCGTCTTCGACCGTGGTGGCAACACCTACACCGGCCGCATCGCGGCGTTCGCCGACGCGGCCCGCGAAGCCGGGCTGGAGTTCTGATGAGCACTTATTCGAACAGTGAGGGAAACGCCTGATGGCTTCCGCAACCCAGGGAACGCAGCGCGGCCCCCGCAGCGGCGGAAACGAGCGCAGCGGCGGCAACGAGCGCGGCGGTCGTGACCGTCGCGACGGTCGCGCGGCGCCGGAGAAGAGCGCGCTGCTCGAGCGCGTCGTCACCATCAACCGGGTGGCGAAGGTCGTCAAGGGTGGTCGTCGCTTCAGCTTCACCGCTCTCGTGGTCGTCGGAGACGGCGACGGCACTGTCGGTGTCGGCTACGGCAAGGCCAAAGAGGTGCCCGCCGCCATCGCCAAGGGTGTCGAAGAGGCCAAGAAGAACTTCTTCAAGGTTCCACGCATTGCCCAGACGATCCCGCACCCCGTGCAGGGCGAGAAGGCAGCCGGCGTGGTGCTGCTGAAGCCGGCTAGTCCCGGTACCGGTGTCATCGCCGGTGGACCGGTGCGCGCTGTCCTGGAGTGCGCTGGCATCCACGACATCCTGAGCAAGTCCCTCGGCTCGGACAACCCCATCAACATCGTGCACGCCACCGAAGCGGCGCTGAAGCAGTTGGTCCGTCCTGAAGAGGTCGCCGCTCGCCGCGGTCTGCCGCTCGAGGACGTCGCTCCTGCCGGTCTGCTCCGGGCGCGTGCGGGCCAAGGTTCGTAGAGGAGCCTCACTGATGGCGCGCTTAAAAATCACCCAGGTCCGATCCGAGATCGGCTCGCAGGACAACCAGCGTCAGACGCTGCGTTCCCTCGGGCTGAAGCGGGTACGCGACGTCGTTGTCAAAGAGGACCGGCCGGAAATCCGCGGCATGGTCCAGACTGTGACCCACCTGGTCGCGGTCGAGGAGGTTGAGTAACCGATGGCAGAAGGTCCTCTGAAGGTGCACCACCTTCGCCCGGCGCCCGGCGCCAAGTCCGCCAAGATCCGGGTGGGTCGTGGTGAGGCTGGTCGGCGGGGTAAGACGGCTGGTCGTGGAACCAAGGGAAGCAAGGCCCGTTACCAGGTTCCCGCCGGCTTCGAAGGCGGCCAGATGCCGATCCACATGCGGCTGCCGAAGCTGAAGGGCTTCCGTAATCCGTTCCGGGTCGAGTTCCAGGTCGTCAACGTGGCCAAGCTCGCCGAGCTGTTCCCGCAGGGTGGCGCCGTGTCACCCCAGGCCCTGGTCGAGGCCGGCGCTGTCCGCAAGGGCGCTCCGGTGAAGGTTCTCGGAACCGGCGACCTCGGTGGCGTCCAGCTGCAGGTCACGGCGAACGCCTTCTCGGCGAGTGCCGTCGAGAAGATCGCCGCCGCCGGCGGAAGCACGACAACGCTGTAGTTGATCGGCGGTGTAGGTTGGCGTGCGGCACGGGCAGAGTGATCGGCAAGATACATGCGAGTTGGGCCGGACAGGGGACTGTCCGGCCCACTGCATATGCTCTCCGGGTTCGCGCGGCCACTGCCTGTGCAAGGGCGGCTGTTAGGCTCGCACCCAGTAGGACGGTCCACCGGTGCTGTGACAACTCCGGCAGGGCTATAAGTTCGAACTCCACAAAACGGATTTGATACTAACCCCGCGCAGGAGGATGTGTGCTCAGCGCTTTCGCGTCTGCATTCAGGACGCCAGACCTGCGTAAGAAGCTGTTATTCACGCTGGCGATGATCGGGCTGTACCGGCTCGGTGCTTCGGTTCCGACGCCCAATACCAACAGCGTCGCGATCAACGCCTGCATCAAGTCGGCCAGTGGCAGCAGCCAGACCGCGTACGCCTTGATCAACCTCTTCTCCGGTGGAGCGCTGCTCAAGCTTTCGGTGTTCGCGCTGGGCATCATGCCCTACATCACCGCGAGCATCATCATTCAGCTGCTCGTCGTGGTGATCCCGCGATTCGAAGCGCTGAAAAAAGAGGGCCAGTCCGGCCAGCAGAAACTGACCCAGTACAGCCGCTACCTGACCATCGGCCTGGCGATCCTGCAGTCTTCCGGCTTCGTCGCGCTTGCCCGATCCGGTCAGTTGTTCTCCGGTGCCACCGACTGCCACCCGCTGTACCGCGAGAGCATCTTCGCTCTCGGCACGATGGTCATCATCATGACGGCCGGTACCGCCGTGGTCATGTGGCTGGGCGAACTGGTCACCGATCGCGGTGTCGGCAACGGCATGTCCATCCTGATGTTCACCTCGATCGCGGCTCGAATCCCGAACGAGGGCCAGACGATCCTCAAGACCTCGGGCGGCTTCGCGTTCACCCTGATCCTGTTGCTGGGTCTGGCGATCATCGCCGCCGTGGTCTTCGTGGAGCAGGCTCAGCGGCGGATTCCGGTCCAGTACGCCAAACGCATGATCGGCCGGCGGATGTACGGCGGTACCTCGACGTACCTGCCGCTGAAGGTCAACATGGCCGGTGTCGTGCCCGTCATCTTCGCGTCCTCGCTGCTGTACATCCCGCAGTTGGTGTCGCAGCTGAACGGCAACAGCACCTCGGGCGTGCAGCTGTGGATCACGAACCACCTGATCAACCAGCAGGACTGGATCCACATCACGGTCTACTTCCTGCTGATCATCTTCTTCACGTACTTCTACGTGGGCATCACGTTCAACCCCGAAGAGCGCGCGGACGACATGAAGAAGTACGGCGGGTTCATTCCGGGCATCCGTCCGGGCCGTCCGACGTCGGAGTACCTGCAGTACGTGTTGTCGCGGATCACCCTGCCGGGCGCTCTCTACCTGGGCTTCATCGCCGTGCTGCCGAACTTCTTCTTCTCGATGACCGGTGGCAACAACCAGAACTTCCCGTTCGGTGGCACCGCAGTTCTGATCATGGTCGGCGTTGCGCTCGACACCGTGAAGCAGATCGAGAGCCAGCTCATGCAGCGCAACTACGAAGGATTCCTGCGTTAAATGGGTGAGCAGCTGATTCGGTCAGCGCACAGGCTCATGGACCGGAGTGGACCGGTGAGAACCTAGTGCGACTCGTACTCGTGGGGCCACCTGGCGCAGGCAAGGGCACCCAGGCGGAGTTCATCGCCGAGCGGTTCTCCATCCCCAAGATCTCGACGGGTGACATCTTCCGGGCGAACGTATCCGGTGGCACGGAGCTGGGCAAGCTCGCGAAGTCCTACATGGACGCGGGTGACCTGGTTCCGGACAAGGTCACCGTGGCCATGGTGCGGGACCGGCTCGGCGAGCCTGACGCTGCCGCGGGTTTCCTGCTCGACGGGTTTCCGCGCAACGTCGCCCAAGCCTACGAACTCGATTCCGCGCTCGGTGATCTCGGCTCGTCCCTGGACGTGGTGGTGGAACTCGAGGTCGACAGCGAAGAAGTTGTCCGCCGGCTGTCCGGTCGACGGATGTGCCGCAAGTGCGGCCATATCTGGCACGTCGACTACGAGCCGACGGATGCCGAGGGTGTCTGCGACCTGTGCGGTGGCGACCTGTTCCAGCGTGACGACGACAAGGCCGAAACTGTCCGGCACCGGCTCGACGTCTACGCCGAGCAGACCGCGCCCCTGATCAAGTTCTACGACCAGCGAGGCCAGCTCGTGGTGGTCGACGCGCTCGGTACCGTCGAGGACGTGACCGAACGTGCCATCACCGCCCTCACCAAAGTGACCTCCTGACCTGCCCATGCGCCGTCGTAGGGATGACATCCAGCTGAAGTCGCCTGAGCAGATCAAGCTCATGCGCCGCGCCGGGCTTGCCGTGGCCGCCGGGTTGGCAGCGATGACCGAGGCCACGCAGCCGGGTGTGTCGACCTATGAACTCGACCAGATCGCGCGCTCAGCCCTGGCGAAGGCCGGAGCTACGTCGTCCTTCCTCGGCTACGCCGGACCGCCGCCCTTTCCCGGCGTCATCTGTTCGTCCCGGAACTCCAAGATCGTTCATGGCATACCCAGCAAGGACGACGTGCTGGCCGACGGCGACCTGATCTCGCTGGACTTCGGCGCGATCGTGGACGGCTGGCACGGCGACGCCGCCGTCACCGTCACGGTCGGACAGGTCTCCGCCGAAGCGGCCGCGTTGTCGGCCGCGTGCCGAAGCTCGATGTGGGACGGCATCGCCGCGGCCCAGGTCGGTGGCCGGCTGACCGACATCTCGCATGCCGTCGAGACGTCCGTCCGCAGGTCCGGCCGCTACGGCATCGTGACCGGTTACGGCGGCCACGGGATCGGCACCGCCATGCACATGGAGCCGCACATCCTCAACCATGGAAAGCCCGGCAGGGGCCCGGAACTCGTTGCGGGAATGGCGCTGGCAATCGAGCCCATGATCACCCTCGGCTCGCCCAACACCCGAGAGCTTGCCGACAACTGGACTGTGGAAACGGCCGACGGCTCCCCGGCCGCGCACTGGGAACACACGGTCGCCCTCCTTCCGGACGGGGTCTGGGTGCTCACGGCAGAGGACGGCGGACGCGCCGAACTGGCTGTCCGCGGCGTTCGGCTGAGTTCGCTGGCCTGACCAATCCCCGCTGATCCCTGCATCGAATCTTGTTTGTGGCCGTTGTCAGTGCGGCGTTATAGGTTCGAGGGCAAGCTCAGAGAGGGGATGAGGGCATGATTCGATCGACTTTCGATCACCGGACAGCACAGCCGATCAGCACAGTCGCCGAAGCCGGCACCTACGTGACGCGGGTCTGCTTCAAGCACGGGCCACCGACAAGAACTGGTCTCGAGCTGGAATGGATTCTTCTCGATCCCGCCGACCCGGAGCGTCGCGGTGATCTCAAGACCCTGCGGTCCCTGCTGGGTCCCCACGCTCCTCACACCATTGCCGCAGGCAGTCCAGCGGCCCCGCTGCCCGGTGGGGGTCTGGTCACGATCGAGCCGGGGGGCCAGGTCGAGATCTCCTCGGCCCCGGCACAGTCGGTCACCGCCTTGATCACGGCCATGACCGCGGACATCTCCGCACTGCAACGCCTGCTCGATCCGTCGGGTCTGGTGATGTCCGACCTGGCGGCGGACACCCGCCGGGCACCTGAGCTGTTGCTGCGGAGTCCGCGCTACACCGCGATGGCCGAGAGCTTCGACTCCATCAGCCCCGCCGGCCGCGTGATGATGTGTTCCACCGCCTCCGCGCAGGTGTGCCTGGACGTGGGTACTTCCGACCTGGCCGCCGAGCGGTGGCGAGCGGCGCACTACCTCGGCCCGGTACTGCTGGCCGCGTTCGCCAACTCGCCGCTCGGCGCCGATACCGGGACGCCGGTCGTGTCAGCTCGGATGTCTGCCTGGTGGGAGCTCGATCCAGCACGCACGCTGCCCCCCGAGACGTTCGACCCGGCCGACTACCCGGCTCGGGTGCTGGACACCCAGGTGCTGGCGCGGCGCCGCGCGGACGGCCCGTGGCTGGTGTCCGAGCCCCTCACGCTGCGCGAGTGGGCCGCATCTGGCGAACCGCTGACGGCCGCCGACATCGATCTGCACCTGTCGATGCTGTTCCCTCCGGTGCGCCCTCAGGGGTACCTGGAATTTCGGTACCTCGATCAGCAGCCCGCGGGGGAATGGGTGGCGCCACTAGCGCTGATCGCCGCTCTGTTCCGCAGCGGCGAGTCGGTGCGCCAGGTGCTCGAGGCCTGTGCCGACGTCGCCGATCGCTGGCGCCAGGCGACCGAGTACGGCCTGGCCGACCCCGCACTGCGCCGGGCCGCGGCTGAGCTGCACGAGATCGCGCGGCCGGGAATCGCCGAATTGGACTTGGACCCCGCGACGCTGGCCTTCATCACCGACCTGCTCGACCGCCGGCTGCGGACGGGTATCAGCCCAGCCATGGACGCACTGCCGCACCCGCAACCAGAGAACGTTCCTCAGCCCGATAGGGAGCTGCGATGACCACGCTGCACGACTTCACCGATCCGACGACGCTGACCGACGACGCGCTCCGCCAGCACATCGCCGCGGAACTCGACAGGGCCCGACAGCGCACCAGTGCGCTGGCAGATGCCGTGGACGAGCAGGATCTGGTCAGCCAGCATTCGCCGCTCATGTCGCCCCTGGTGTGGGACTACGCGCACATCGCGAACCAGGAAGAGATCTGGCTGGTGCGGGATGTCGGCCGGCACGACGCCGTCCGCAGCGACATCGACGACATGTACGACGCCTTCCAGAACGCCCGGGCCGACCGTCCGGCGCTGCCGCTCCTGTCGCCGGTACAGACCCGGGGGTACGTGGCGCAGGTCCGGGACAAGGTCCTCGATGTCCTGAACTCCGCCCGGCTGAACGCCGATCCATTGACTCAGGCCGGTTTCGCGTTCGGCATGGTCGTGCAGCACGAGCAGCAGCACGACGAGACCATGTTGGCCACCCATCAGCTTCGCCGCACCGGCCCGGCGCTGCACGCCCCGACTCCGGCTCCCGACCGGGCCACCGGCCTGCCGGCAGAGATCTTCCTGCCGGCAGGCGGCTTCACGATGGGGACGTCGACCGAGGCATGGGCACTCGACAACGAACGCCCCGCCCACGAGGTGCAGGTGGACGCCTTCTTCCTCGACACGACGCCGGTGACCAACGGCCAGTTCGCCGCCTTTCTCGACGCCGGTGGCTACGACGACGAGCGATGGTGGTCCGTAGGCGGATGGGCCCATCGACACCGCGCCAATCTCAGCGCGCCGCTCTTCTGGTTCCGCAACGACAACGGTGACTGGTACCGCCGGAGCTTCGGCACGGTGCTGCCCGTCGCGGCGGACGAGCCGGTGGTGCATGTCTGCTACTACGAGGCCGAGGCCTACGCGGCCTGGGCCGGCCGGAGGCTGCCCACCGAGGCGGAGTGGGAGAAGGCCGCGCGCTGGGATCCGGATACTCAACGGTCCCGGCGCTACCCGTGGGGCGACGCCGACCCGACGCCGGTGCATGCCAACCTCGGCCAACAGCATCTTCGGCCGGCCCTGGCGGGAAGCTATCCGGCAGGGGCGTCACCGCTCGGAGTGCATCAGCTGATGGGCGACGTCTGGGAGTGGACGTCCTCCACGCTGTCGGCCTATCCCGGCTTCCGCCCGTTCCCGTATGACGAGTACACCAAGGTTTTTCTCGGATCGGATTACCGGGTGCTGCGAGGTGGGTCGTTCGGAACCGACCGTGCGGCGTGCCGGGGCACTTTCCGCAACTGGGACTACCCGATTCGCCGTCAGATCTTCGCCGGCTTCCGGACGGCCCGGAACGCCGGCCGGGCCTGAGCACCCGTGTGCCGTCACTTCGGCTACCTGGGCGAACCGGTCTCGCTCGCAGACCTGGTCTTCACTCCGCCGCACTCGCTGGCCAGCCAGTCCTACGCCCCACACGATATGCGCGGCGGCGGAACGGTCAACGTCGACGGCTTCGGAGTGGGATGGTACCCGGCAGGCTCTGCGGCTGTGAGCCGAACGGCTGAGGGTGAGCCGGCCGCGCGGCGCTACCGGCGGTCCGTGCCCATCTGGCAGGACGCCAACTTCGCCCAACTCGCGGCTGACACCCACGCGACCGGAGCTCTCGGTGCGCTGCGCAACGCCACCGCGGGCATGCCGGTGGCTGAGGCCGCGTGCGCCCCGTTCACCGATGGCCAGTGGCTCTTCAGCCTGAACGGACGCATCAGCGGCTGGCCCGACACCGTGGTTCGGCTTGCCGCTGAGCTGCCGCCGCGCGACCTGCTGACCCTCGAGGCACCGACGGACTCCGCGCTGCTCTGGGCCGTCTTGCGTCATCGCCTGTCGGTGCCCGGGCAGCCCCGTCCGGTCGACCCGGCGGCGGTGCTCGGGAGCCTGGTGGCACAACTGCTCATCGACGCGCCGGGATCGCGACTCAACACCCTGCTCACCGATGGTCGGCGACTCTATGCCACCACGGCCAGCCATTCGTTGTGGTGCCGGCACAGCGGATCGAGCGTGTTGCTCGCGAGCGAGCCCTTCGACAACGACCCGGCGTGGATCTGCATCGAGGACGGCCGCGTCGTCACCGCCGACCGTACCGGCGTGAGCAGCGCCCCGCTGCCGCGCACCAGCCCTGAAGAAAGTGGATCGGATGTCCATCAACGTTGACAACACCCTCCTCGACTCGGCCAGCTCGGTCGAGGAGCTGGCACTGGACGCGCGGGTCGGGCTCACGTCCACGCCCAAGTCTCTGCCGCCGAGGTGGTTCTACGACGCGCGTGGCAGCGAGCTGTTCGAGCAGATCACCGAGCTGCCCGAGTATTACCCCACTAGGACGGAGCGCCAGATCCTGGAGGCGTACGCGGACGATATTGCCGCCGCGGCGCCGGTGAACACCGTCATCGAGCTGGGTTCAGGGTCCTCGACCAAGACGCAGCTGCTCCTGGATGCGTGGCAGCGCGCTGGAGCCTTGCAACGGATCGTCACCCTGGACGTGTCCACCAGTGCATTGGCTGAGGCGGCAGCCGGGCTCGCGGGCCGATATCCGGACGTCGAGGTACGTCCGGTGCGGGCTGACTTCGCCCGGCACCTCAAGGACCTTCCGACGACGGGACGTACCGCCATCGTCTTTCTGGGGTCCACCATCGGCAACCTCGACCCCGCTGAGCGTGGCCGGTTCTTCGAGCAGGTGAGGTCCGCGCTACCCGACGGCGACGTGCTGCTGATGGGTACCGACCTGGTCAAGTCAGAGCAGACTTTGGTTCCCGCCTACGACGACGCGGCCGGGGTCACGGCGGAGTTCAACCTGAACCTGCTCCAGGTGCTGAATCGGAAGCTGGACGGCAACCTGCCGATCGAGGCGTTCAGCCATCGCGCGGTCTGGAACTCGGAGCAGGAGCGGATCGAGATGCGGCTTCGCGCCAACCGGACGGTGGATGCCTGCCTGGCGGCCATCAGCCTGCGGGTGCACTTCGACGAGGGCGAGGAGATGCTCACCGAAATCTCGTCGAAGTTCCATCGAAAAGGCATCTCGGCGGAGCTTGCTGCGGCCGGACTCTGCGTGCAGCGGTGGTGGACCGACCCGCTGGAGGCCTTCGCGGTGAGTTTGTCCGGCTGATAGCTCCCTGTCCGGGCCGGTGATTGACCGGGAGAGAGCGGCATGGCCAGCAGTGCGGTGCCCCCACATCCGCGACGTCCACTGTCCCTAGCAGTGGTCGATCTGCTGCCATGCCGCTCCACCCTCCCCCGAGGTTTTTAGGTGCCTTCCTGCCCGTGGTGACGTTCCTTCAATTGCGTCTCTTTGACGTGGAGGTGCGTCATGCCTTGAGTTGCTTGGAGAAGTTGTTGCAGGTGATGCCGCAGGAGCGAGACGGCACCGCCCGGTGTCGGCGGGCGCCGATGAGGGCGAGCCGCAGTTCGGAGGCGTTGATCAGTAGCTGGTTGGCAAAGTCCAGCGGCTTGAGATCCCCGGCGGTACGCATACTGGCTCCTGTCGTAACGGACAACAGACATTAAAGTGCCGGGTAACGGCTTACTTGTCAAGTATTGACTTGTTTTACTTGCTGGCCGGAAGATCCGATAGCGCGGGTAGCCGGCTCACGCCACCGACCAGAGCGGAACCTGGCGCGCCAGCGCTCGCCGTAGCGCTCTGCGCTCGACACGGTCCACCCGGCTCAGGCGGACGGCCAGCGTCTCACTGTCGACATCGAGCCACTGCGCGATAGCGCCCGGATCTTCGACCCCACCCAGGGCCCGAATGGCGGCGATGAGCTGTGACAGCGGAACGAGTCGCAGCGCGGTCTCGGTGTGCACCTGGATCTCTTCGCGCTGGGACCAGGGGCCGCAATCGAGGATGCCCCGCTCGAGATGAACGAGTTCGTGGGTGAGGGTGCATCGCCGCTGGGCGCCGCTGGTGCCGGCGCGCAGGGCGATCACCAGGCCGTCATCGCGGACCTCGCCGAGCAGGTCACCGGACATCGGCTCGATCACGACCCGGACCGCGGGCCAGTTCTGCCGAACGTCAGCCCAGGGGTCGTACAGCCCGCGGCTGTCATAGGAGATGAGCTGGGGGCGGGGGGTGCCGGGGCGCGAGGTCATGCTCGCAGTATCGGGTGGGGCTCTGACGATTCTGTGCCGGTGGTGGGTTAGCGCTGGGGTGGTTCGAGGGTGCCGCGGCGGGCTGCTTTGGTGGTTTTTTTGGAGCGGTGTGTGTCTAGTCGGGTGACGGGTGTGGTGGTGTCGGCGGTCTGGGTGGGTTCGAGCATGGCGCGGATGATTTCGTCGACGGCGCGGCGTTGCCGGCGGTTGAGGCGGCTGGCTTCGGTGGGTGGGTGGTAGGGCTGGGTTTCTTCGGCGGGTAGGGCTGCGGCGGTGCGGAGTGTGCCGAGGGGGATGTGCAGGACTGTGGAGAGGGCGAGCAGGGTGGCTTCGTCGGGTCGGCCGTGGTCGCCGCGTAGGTAGCGGGCGGCGGTGTCGTGGTTGAGGCTGTAGCCGTGCTCTTGGGCGGCGCGGGCGATGGAGCGGGCGCTGAGGTTGTCGTGCTCTGCGTTGGCCTGGCGGAGCAGTTCGGACAGGGTGCTCACCGGCGCGGCTTGCGTGCAGACATGTTGTAGACACTAGCGCCCTGGTATGCCGTTAAGTGCCCTCTTGCCCACATCCGCCTGCACGCATCTCGGCTTGCCCGCAGCTGGCTTGTGCGTCGAGTGCGGGCGTGTCAGATCGGTTGGGTAAGTGACGTGGCGTGACTCCGAGTCAGAGGGTTCGGAAAGGGACCACGCGATGACTGACACTCGGATCGTGCCCGGGCAGGCCTGACCGTCCGCCGGCGGATGAGAACCGCCGCTGGTCGATGCGGAGTTCGCGGACGAACTGCTTGCGCGGGCGCAGGCGGAAGGGGTCGAGTTGCTCGGCCCGGACGGCCTGCTGAGTCAGGTGAGCAAGGCGGTGCTGGAGCGGGGCTGACCGAGGAGATGAGCCAACACCTGGGTTATGACAAATACGATCCCGTCGGGCGTGGGTCGGGACCAGCCGCAGCGGCAGCACCGGTAAGCGGGCTGTTGACTGAGATCGGTGGCATCGATCTGGAGGTGCCGCCACCGTAACGGCAGCTTCGGTCTGAAGATCGTCCGCAAGGCGAGAGGTATGACGTCGCCGTGTGTCACCCGACCTGATCAGCCGGGTCACCGACGCGGTGCTCGAGGAGCTGCAGGAATGGCAGTCCCGAACTCTTGGCCGGGTCTGGCCGGCGGGGTTGCCCAAGCACTTTCGTGCAGGGAGGTCCCCCTTCGGCGCGAGGATGGCCAAGACCAGCACCGGGCAATCCTTGAAGTTCTGGCTCACCGTGCTGCCTGACAAGGCAGAGTTCTCTGACACCGCGGCGTGGCAGCGCGCCACCGGCCTGCCCGACGCGCGCTGGCGAAGGATCTGCGGCTGTTCCTCACCGAGCAGGCCGCACTGAAAGTGCTCGACCTCGCCGTTCGCAACCTCGATGAATATCGGGGCCGAACGGTCGGACCCGAAGTTCGGTCTGGAAACAAGCACCCTGAGCGTTCACGAGCTACTTCGAGGGACGCATCCCTCCTACCATGACTGCCACGATCACTTGCCCAGCCGATCTGACACGCCGGTGGTGGGTTAGCGCTGGGGTGGTTCGAGGGTGCCGCGGCGGGCTGCTTTGGTGGTTTTTTTGGAGCGGTGTGTGTCTAGTCGGGTGACGGGTGTGGTGGTGTCGGCGGTCTGGGTGGGTTCGAGCATGGCGCGGATGATTTCGTCGACGGCGCGGCGTTGCCGGCGGTTGAGGCGGCTGGCTTCGGTGGGTGGGTGGTAGGGCTGGGTTTCTTCGGCGGGTAGGGCTGCGGCGGTGCGGAGTGTGCCGAGGGGGATGTGCAGGACTGTGGAGAGGGCGAGCAGGGTGGCTTCGTCGGGTCGGCCGTGGTCGCCGCGTAGGTAGCGGGCGGCGGTGTCGTGGTTGAGGCTGTAGCCGTGCTCTTGGGCGGCGCGGGCGATGGAGCGGGCGCTGAGGTTGTCGTGCTCTGCGTTGGCCTGGCGGAGCAGTTCGGACAGGGTGCTCACCGGCGCGGCTTGCGTGCAGACATGTTGTAGACACTAGCGCCCTGGTATGCCGTTACGTGCCCTCTTGCCCACATCCGGCGGAGGCTGCGGCGGGCGGCCGGAGGATGATGGATGGCAACGTTGATGTCGAAGCGGCGCAACGCCGTGTATGTCTGATTACTGATCAGACGTCATACGGTTGGGTAGGTTTGCTGCAATCCGGTCGCCGCCGGATAGAACTGCTCGTAACGGGGGATACATGCAACTTCGTAGCCGGCAAGCGCTAGCGGACTACATCGATCTCTTGGGCCTGTCAGAGCGCCAGGTCGCCCGCAGCGCAGGCTTGAGCCACTCCACCGTGAACCATCTGGTCACCGGACGGCGGGTCAGCTGCTCCCTGCGCACCGCCATGGCGATCGAGCGGGTGCTGGACTGCCCGCCTGGACTGCTGTTCGCCCCGGACACCGACGCGGATCGGTTGGCGCTGTCTCGGCTGTGGTCGCGCTCCGACGCTCGTGGAAACCCGGACTCCGGTGCTGACAGCCAGCAGCGCTGAGCGCCGCGGCCGAACTCGGAAGCCGCTACACCTCGGCCCGATCGAGGCTGAGTTCCGCGATCAGCTCGTAGGACCGCAGCGGGTCGGTCAGGCCGGCCCGGGTACAGCGACTCCAGGGTGTCGAACTGTTCGGCAACCCCCAGCGGCGCGTGATGGGGAAGCATCACCCCGCCGGAGCCCACCCGGATCGTCCGGGTCGCGGTTGCGGCGCGCCGCGCCAGTTCGGTCGTGAACCGCCGCGCCTCCGTGGTGTCACCTTTACCGCTGACCGGCGCGAGATCCGGGACGGAGAGGGGGACACTGTTCATGCCGCCTGCAACGGCCCACGGCATGGCGCTCTTCCCGCGCCGGGGCTGGTTTTGGTATCACGTGTGGACGTGAGTAAACTCCTTCGAGGCGCATGCCGCCGGTTTTCATGCCCTTATCTCAGGGTGCTCGCTGTGGCCGCGAGCGGATGCCGGCCCTCATCGGAAGCGCCGGACGTAGTTGTGGTCGATGCGGTGTGTCCGTGCCTTCAGAACTGCGACCGCAATGTTCACAGTGCTTACAGTGCACGACGAGACGCAACGAAAAGCGGAGGACATGGCCAAAAAGGATGGGGCCATCGAGGTCGAAGGCAAAGTGGTCGAACCACTGCCGAACGCGATGTTCCGGGTAGAGCTGAGCAACGGGCACAAAGTGCTCGCGCACATCAGCGGCAAGATGCGGCAGCACTACATCCGCATCCTGCCCGAGGACCGCGTCGTGGTGGAGCTATCCCCGTACGACCTCACCCGCGGGCGCATCGTCTACCGCTACAAGTAAGCCGACCGATGAAGATGACCGCTTCCAGTCCGGGGCGGGCATCCTGTTCGAAATCAGGAGTTAGACCGTGAAGGTCAAGCCCAGCGTCAAGCCGATCTGCGACAAGTGCAAGGTCATCCGTCGCCACGGTCGAGTCATGGTCATCTGCGAGAACCTGCGCCACAAGCAGCGCCAGGGCTGAGCAGACCGGCCAACCAGCACTACCCCAGCACGCGCATTCCTCCTCGCGTCGCCAAGCTCCGCCCCCGGGCGGTGGCCGTGACTCGGGGCCACCCCCGGTCGGAGGCCGGGGCCGTTCAGTCCAGCAATGGACACCGGGCACGAGCGGACGGATGCGCACAAGACCTCCGAAGAAACGAAGGAGAACGCCCACATGGCACGTCTTGCCGGCGTTGACCTGCCCCGCGAGAAGCGGCTCGTCATCGCACTCACCTACATCTACGGCGTCGGACCGACCCGCGCTAAGGAAACCATCGAGGCCACCGGCCTCAGTGCGGACCTGCGCGCGCGCGACCTGACGGACGAGGACCTCGTCAAGCTCCGTAACCACCTCGAGGGCAACTACAAGGTCGAAGGTGACCTCCGTCGCGAGGTTGCGGCCGACATTCGCCGCAAGATCGAGATCGGTTGCTACCAGGGCCTTCGGCACCGTCGCGGTCTGCCGGTGCACGGTCAGCGCACCAAGACCAACGCGCGTACCCGCAAGGGGCCGAAGAAGACGATGGCAGGCAAGAAGAAGGTCAAGAAGTAACACCAGCGGTTCCTTGGCTCGCTTCGGGCCGCACTGCTATCCACTTCGTTTCGAACAACCACAGGAGTAAAGGCTTATGCCTCCCAAGACCCGCGCCGCAGGCGGCGTGAAGAAGGTCCGGCGCAAAGAGAAGAAGAACGTTGCGCACGGCCACGCTCACATCAAGAGCACCTTCAACAACACGATCGTCTCGATCACCGATCCGCAGGGCAACGTGATCAGCTGGGCCTCCGCCGGCCACGTGGGCTTCAAGGGCTCGCGTAAGTCGACTCCGTTCGCCGCGCAGATGGCAGCCGAGAACGCTGCCCGCAAGGCGCAGGAGCACGGCGTCAAGAAGGTCGACGTGTTCGTGAAGGGCCCGGGGTCCGGTCGTGAGACCGCGATCCGCTCGTTGCAGGCGACCGGCCTCGAGGTCGGCACCATCTCCGACGTCACCCCCCAGCCCCACAACGGTTGCCGTCCGCCGAAGCGCCGCCGGGTCTGACCCGAGCCGGACGAGTTGTGGAGTGCGAACCTGATGTTGATTGAGGAGAGTTTGTAATATGGCCCGCTACACCGGACCCGCGACCCGTATCTCGCGGCGTCTCAACGTTGACCTCGTCGGCGGCGACGCCGCGTTCGAGCGTCGTCCCTTCCCGCCCGGCCAGCACGGCCGCGCGCGGATCAAGCAGAGCGAGTACTTGCTGCAGCTTCAGGAGAAGCAGAAGGCCAAGTTCTCCTACGGCGTGCTCGAGAAGCAGTTCCGCCGCTACTACGAAGAGGCCACCCGCCGCAACGGCAAGACGGGTGACAACCTGTTGCAGATCCTGGAGTCCCGGCTGGACAACGTGGTCTACCGCGCCGGACTGGCCCGTACCCGCCGTGCCGCCCGCCAGCTGGTGAACCACGGTCACTTCCTGGTGAACGGCAAGAAGGTTGACATCCCCAGCTACCGCGTGACCCCGCTGGACATCATCGACGTCAAGCCGAAGTCACTCGAGACCACGCCGTTCATCATCGCTCGCGAGACCCTGGGCGACCGGCCGGTTCCGGCTTGGCTCCAGATCGTCCCGTCGAAGCTGCGTATTCTGGTGCACCAGCTGCCAGAGCGCGCGCAGATCGACATCCCGGTGTCCGAGCAGCTGATCGTCGAGCTCTACTCCAAGTAAGTGAGCTCTGCTCCACGTAAGTCGGACGGGTTTGCCGGACCTTCTCACACCGCGTCAGTGGTGCGGGAGGGTCCGGTGCCGTGCGGGACAACTGAATACCTACCCGAGCGTCATATAGCGGTCGCTCACGAGTTCCAAGGAGCATCACCTTGCTGATTTCCCAGCGCCCGACGCTGACCGAAGAGGTCATCGCCGACAACCGATCCAAGTTCGTCATCGAGCCGCTCGAGCCCGGCTTCGGCTACACGCTCGGCAACTCGCTGCGTCGTACCCTGTTGTCTTCCATCCCCGGCGCGGCCGTGACCAGCATCCGCATCGACGGTGTGCTGCACGAGTTCACGACCGTCGAGGGTGTCAAAGAGGATGTCACCGACCTGATCCTGAACCTCAAGGAACTGGTCGTGTCCTCGGACTCCGACGAGCCCGTCGTGATGTACCTGCGCAAGCAGGGTCCCGGCGATGTCACCGCCGCCGATATCGCGCCGCCGGCCGGTGTCGAGGTGCACAACCCCGACCTGAAGATCGCGACCATCAACAAGAAGGGCCGGCTCGAGATCGAGCTGATCGTCGAGCGTGGTCGTGGCTACGTCACCGCGGTGCAGAACAAGCAGCCCGGCCAGGAGATCGGCCGGATTCCGGTCGACTCGATCTACTCACCCGTCCTCAAGGTGACGTACAACGTCGAGGCGACCCGTGTCGAGCAGCGCACCGACTTCGACCGCCTGGTCGTCGACGTCGAGACCAAGTCCTCGATCAGCCCGCGCGACGCGGTCGCCAGTGCCGGTCACACCCTGGTCGAGCTCTTCGGCCTGATGCGCGAGCTCAACGAGGAGGCCGAAGGCATCGACGTCGGCCCGTCGCCGACCGAGGTTGCCGACATCGCGGCGTTCTCGATGCCCATCGAGGAGCTGGACCTCACCGTCCGGTCCTACAACTGCCTCAAGCGCGAGGGCATCCACACGGTGGGTGAGCTTGTCGGCCGCAGTGAGGCCGATCTGCTCGACATCCGTAACTTCGGCTCCAAGTCCATCGACGAGGTGAAGGTCAAGCTGAACGGCCTGGGCCTGTCGCTGAAGGACAGCCCCCCCGGATTCGACCTGAACGCCGTGGTCGACTCTTACGGTGGCGACGACTTCACCGACGACACCGACTACGCCGAGACCGAAGAGCTCTAAGACACCTGGCCGCACCCGCTCCCGCGAACTCCAGCGGGTGCGGACTTACAGATATCCCTATTAGGAGCACGACATGCCTACGCCCACCAAGGGACCTCGCCTCGGCGGCGGTCCGGCGCACGAGCGGCTGATGCTCGCGAATCTCGCGACCGCACTGTTCGAGCACGACCGGATCACCACCACCGAGGCGAAGGCCAAGCGGCTGCGCCCGCTGGCCGAAAAGCTCATCACCTTTGCACGCAACGGTGAGCTACACGACCGCCGTCAGGTCCTCAAGGTCATCCGGAACAAGGATGTCGTGCACAAGCTGTTCGCCGAGATCGGGCCGAAGTTCTCGGAGCGTCCGGGCGGCTATACCCGCATCATCAAGGTCAACCCGCGCAAGGGTGACAACGCTCCGATGGCCGTCATCGAGCTGGTCGAAGAGCTGAGCGCGGCCGGCAAGGTGGTCCGCGAGGCCGAGCGGTCCCGTGGCACCAACTTCGCCCCCTCGAACGCGCCGACCGGTCGCACCGCCGAAATCGCCGAGGACGCCGCCGCGGAGTCGCCGACGGCCGCTCGGGTCGCCGAGGACGCCGCTGAGGCCAAGGCCGCCGACGAGGTAGCTGCCGACGTTCCCAGCAGCACCGGCGCTACCGCCGCGGAGTTCGTCGACACCGACTCGGCAGTGCCGGACGCCCCGGCGTCCGAGGGCGACACCGATACCAAGTAGTACGCCTCGACGCGGTCATCATGTACGTCAGCAACGAGCCCGCTTCCCCTACCCGGGGCGGCGGGCTCGTTCGCGTTCGCCTCGACCTCGCCTACGACGGCACGGCCTTCTTCGGGTGGGCCCTGCAGCCGGGGCTGCGCACGGTGCAGGCAGTGCTGGAAGAGGCGCTGGCGACCCTGTTCCGAGTGCCGCGGGTGCCGGTGGTGGTGGCTGGACGAACCGACGCGGGGGTGCACGCGGCCGGTCAGGTGGTGCACGTCGACGTCGACGGGCAACGCTGGCAGCGGGAGGCGCCGCGGATCGTGCGGCGACTGGCCGGGCTGCTGCCCGCGGACGTACGGGTGTATTCGGTCGCGGCGGCCCACCCCGAGTTCGACGCCCGTTTCGCCGCGCTCTGGCGGCGCTACCGCTACCGCATCGCCGACGCCGACTCCGGACCCGATCCGCTGCGCCGCCTCGACACGGCCGGCTGGGGGCGGCGGTTGGATGCCGACCGGATGCGGGAGGCGGCACACCTGCTGCTCGGGTTGAACGACTTCGCCGCCTACTGCCGCCGGCGTGAGGGCGCGAGCACCGTCCGCGAGCTGCAATGCCTGGACGTGGCACGGGACCGGGACCTGATCCAGATCGACGTCCGGGCGGACGCCTTTTGCCACTCCATGGTTCGCTCGCTCGTCGGGGCACTGGCCGCGGTGGGCGACGGCAGCCAGGACGTGGCCTGGCCGGCGGCGCTGCTGAGCCGTTCTCTGCGCAGCGACATGGTGGTGGTCGCACCGGCCAAGGGGCTGACGCTGATGGAGGTCGGCTACCCGCCGGACGGTGAGCTGGCTGCCCGGGCGGCGCAGAGCCGTACGGTACGGAGCCGGTCGCTCTAGTGCTGCGAGGCGGGGTGTGCTGGTCGCTGGGCGAGGTTGCTGGTTGCTAGGCGATGAAGGCGAGGTTGTCGCGGCCGCACCAGTCGAGGACCGCGGGCCAGGGGCCGAATCCGGTCTCGGCGGTGAGGGACCCGGCTCCGGGAACCACCGTGGCCGCCATCTTCAGCGGAGCTCCGTACGCCTGCGCGACACCGCCCGGGCAGTACGGATCATCGTCACTGCCGACCAGGACGGTGCCGTCCGCGGCGCCACGGATGGCGTCGATGTCCAACGGGACGGGATAGAACGAGCTCCAGCCCGCGGCGAGATCAGCACCCGGCCGCGCGACCGGCGGTGCCACCAGGGCGACGCGAGCCGGCCGTGACGCCTTCACTTCCCCGCTGTGGTTCGTTGCATGGTGCAGCCAGAGCAGGCACGACAACGAATGCGCGATCACGTCGAACCCGTCGTCGGGCAGCCCCGCCAGGGTGTCGCGCAGCACCGACGACCATTCCGCCAGGTCCGGCCTCTGCGGGTTCGGCAGCTCCGGAAAGCGCACCTCGCGGCCGGCGGTGCGAAGCTGATCGGCCAGCCACGGTTGCCAGTCGCCGTGCCCGTGTCCGATCGAGCCGTGCAGCAGGACGGTGGGGACGGTGCGGGTGGGTCGGCGCGGCATAGCGGCAGCTTACGGGCGGCCGCAGAGCAACCCGTACGACCTCCCGCCCGCGGCGGGCTCCGCTTACAGGACCGCGCCGGGATTGAGAATCCCCAGTGGATCAAGGGCATCCTTGATCCGGTGCGAGAGCGCCATCGCCTCGGGGCCGAGCTGCGCGGGCAGATGGTCCTTCTTGAGCCGGCCCACCCCGTGCTCGCCGGTGATGGTGCCGTCCAGGGCGATGGCGAGCGCCATGATCTCGTCGAAGGCAAGCCGGGCGCGGGCCACCGACTCCGGATCGGCGGCGTTGTACACGACGATGGGATGGGTATTGCCGTCACCGGCATGCGCGACCGTCGGAATCTCGATGTCGTTGCGGGCGGCGATGTCCTCGATGCCGGCGAGCAGTGCGGGCAGCAGCGGTATCGACACCCCGACGTCCTCGAGCATCAGCGAGCCGCGGCTCTCGATGGCGGGGAACGCCGCCCGCCGCGCCACCGCGAACGCCTCGCCCTCGGCCGGGTCGTCCGTGCTGAACACCTCGCGCGCACCGGATGCCTTGCAGGCATTGGCGATCACGGCGATCTCATTGACCGCCGCGGCCCCTCCGACATCGGACTGCGCGAGCAGCAACGCGCCCGCGCTGCGGTCCAGGCCCATCGAGATGTGGTCCTCGACGGCGTTGATGGACGCCCCGTCCATCAGCTCCAGCATCGCCGGGCGCAGCTGGCCGGTGATGGCGACGACCGCCTCGGCCGCCGCCGCGACCGTGCCGAAGGTCGCCACCAGCGTGCTCGGCGGCTTCTGTGCGGGCACCAGTCGCAGCACCGCGCGGGTGACCACGCCCAGGGTTCCCTCGCTGCCGACGAACAGCTTGAGCAGCGACAGCCCGGCGACGTCCTTGAGCCGGGCGCCACCGAGCCGGACCACCGCGCCGTCGGCGAGCACCACGTCCATCCCGAGCACGTAGTCCGTCGTCACCCCGTACTTCACGCAGCACAGGCCACCGGCGTTGGTGGCGATGTTGCCGCCGATGGAGCAGATCTCGAAGGACGACGGGTCTGGGGGATACCACAGGCCGTGCGCGCGGGCGGCCGCCTTCACCTCCACATTGAGGGCGCCCGGTTCGACGATCGCGACCCGGCTGGCCGGGTCGATGACGACCGACCGCATCCGGTCCATGCTGAGCACGATGCCACCGGCGACCGCCGAGGAACCGCCGGACAGGCCACTGCCCGCACCGCGGGGAACGACCGGAATCCGGTTGGCCGCTGCCCACCGCATGGTCGCCTGCACCTCGGCGGTGGTTCGCGGGCGCACCACCGCCAGCGGAACCCCGGCGGCCGGATCGCGGGCCCAGTCGTAGCGGTAGTTGTCCATCAGCGCGGGATCGACCGTGACGGCGTCCTCGGGCAGGTCAGCGCGGAGCGTGTCCAGCAAGGCAGTCATAGCTGATGATTGTGCCCGGGATTTTTGCCGTTGCGCGATCCGGGAAGATGGACTTGTGGGTTATCTCGATGTACAGGCCGTCCGGCACCAGCTTTCCGACGGCAGGATCTTGCTGGACGACGTCAGCTTCCGGGTCGGGGAGGGTGCCAAGACGGCCCTGGTCGGCGCCAACGGCGCGGGCAAGACGACGCTGCTCAGGTTGATCGCGGGCGACCTGACGCCCCAGAGCGGAGCCGTGGCCCGTACCGGCGGCCTCGGCGTCATGCGCCAGTTCATCGGCTCGGTGCGCGACGAGACCGCCGTCCAGGACTTTCTCGTCGGCCTGGCCGCTCCCGGGATCATCCGCGCCTGGGCGGACCTCACGACCGCTGAGCTGGCGATGATGGAGGCCGACGACGAGAAAACCCAGCTGCGCTATGCCCAGGCGCTGAGCGACTGGGGCGATGCGGGTGGTTACGACGCCGAGGTGCTGTGGGACACCGTTACCGTCGCGGCGCTGGGAATGTCCTACGAGCAGTGCAAGTACCGCGAGCTGTCCACCCTGTCCGGTGGCGAGCAGAAGCGGCTCGCGCTGGAGGCGCTGCTGCGCGGGCCGGCCGAGGTGCTGCTGCTGGACGAGCCGGACAACTACCTGGACGTTCCGGGCAAGCAGTGGCTCGAGGAGCGGTTGTGGTCGACGTCCAAGACGGTGCTGTTCGTCAGCCATGATCGCGAGCTGTTGGCCAAGGTGGCCGACCGGGTCGCCACCGTGGAGGGCGGCACGGTGTGGGTGCACGGTGGCGGCTTCGGCTCCTACCACGAGGCTCGGACCCACCGGCACGAGCGGATGGCGGAGCTGCGCCGGCGGTGGGAAGAGGAGCACGCCAGGCTCGTGGACCTGGTACGCACGCTGCAGCAGCAGGCCAAGATCTCACCCGACATGGCCTCGCGCTACCGGGCGATGCAGACCCGGCTGGCCAAGTTCGAGGCGCAGGGACCGCCGCCGGACCTGCCCGAGGAGCAGAACGTGACCATGCGGCTGCGTGGCGGGCGAACCGGTGTGCGGGCGGTGGTCTGCGAAGACGTCGAGCTGACCGGGCTGATGAAGCCGTTCTCGACCGAGATCTTCTACGGCGAGCGGCTGGCGGTGCTCGGTTCCAACGGTGCCGGCAAATCACACTTCCTGCGGCTGCTCGGCGGTGAACCGGTGCGTTCCACCGGATCCTGGAAGCTCGGCGCCCGGGTGGTGCCAGGCCTGTTCGCCCAGACCCATACCCATCCGGAGTGGCTGGGTAGAACTCTGGTCGACCTGCTGTGGCACGGGGAGCCGAGCGAGCATCGACCGAGGTACGAGGGAGGAGCGGAGCGAGGTGGCTACTCGCCCGGTAGGCCGGGGGTGGACCGCGGCCGGGCCATGGCGGCACTGCGGCGTTATGAGCTCAACGGCCAGGGCGACCAGGACTTCGCGACGCTGTCCGGAGGCCAGCAGGCACGGTTCCAGATCCTGCTGCTGGAGCTGTCGGGGGCGACCCTGCTGCTGCTCGACGAGCCGACCGACAACCTGGACGTGCTGTCGGCCGAGGCGCTGGAAGAGGCCCTGGAGTCCTTCGACGGCACGGTGATCTCGGTGACCCACGACCGCTGGTTCGCGCGCACCTTCGACCGGTTCCTGGTGTTCGGGGCGGACGGTGAGGTACGGGAGTCCACGGAACCGGTTTTCACTTCCGCGAGGGTGACCCGCCCGCGGTAGCGGATTTGGAGCACCTCCGGGGAAGGCGGTATCGTGGCTCGCTGGTGCGTGGCGCTCTGTGCCTCGCATCGACGGCCATGTCCCAGGGTCGACCATCGGGAGCCCCCGACGGGACCGTGGGAGCGGTGTTCTTACCGTGAAGACCGACCAGAGAGAGTGAATCTTGACCACCTATACCCCCAAGCCCGGTGACATCACACGTGCGTGGCACGTCATCGACGCCCAGGACATCGTCCTCGGCCGGCTTGCCAGCCATGCCGCGAAGCTGCTCCGGGGCAAGCACAAGCCCCAGTTCGCGTTGCACACCGACACCGGCGACTTCGTGATCATCATCAACGCCGAAAAGGTTGCCGTCTCGCCGAGCAAGCTGGGTGAGTTCCGGTACCGGCACTCCGGTTACCCGGGCGGTCTCTCCAAGCGCACCGTCGGCGAACTGCTCGAGACCAAGCCCGAGCGGCTGATCGAGATCGCCGTCAAGGGCATGCTTCCCAAGAACACCCTCGGTCGCGCCCAGCTGAAGAAGCTGAAGGTCTACAGCGGCCCGACGCACCCGCACGCCGCGCAGACCCCCCAGCCCTTCACGATCACGCAGGTCGCGCAGTAAGCGCGGATCAGGCACCTAGGAGAATTCGCGTTGACTACCCCAGTTCCAGTCGTAGGTCGCCGCAAAGAGGCCGTCGTCCGCGTCCGCCTCGTTCCGGGCACCGGCGTCTTCAAGCTCAACGGTCGCACCATGGATGACTACTTCCCCAACAAGGTCCACCAGCAGCTCATCAAGGAGCCGCTGGTGACCCTGGAGAAGAACGACCAGTACGACATCACCGCCACCCTCGTCGGCGGCGGCATCACCGGGCAGGCCGGCGCGCTGCGCCTGGCGATCTCCCGCGCGCTGATCGGCCTCGAGCCCGATGACCGCCCCGCGCTGAAGAAGGCCGGCTTCCTGACCCGTGACTCGCGGATCAAGGAGCGCAAGAAGTACGGCTTGAAGAAGGCCCGTAAGGCGCCCCAGTACTCCAAGCGCTAACCCTTCGTGTCCCGTTACTTCGGCACGGATGGCGTTCGCGGTCGCGCGAACACCGACCTGACACCCGAGCTGGCACTGGCCGTGGCCAGTGCCGCCGCTCGGGTGTTGGCGTCTCATGACCCGGATGCCTCGCACCGTCCCTTCGCGGTCCTCGGCCGGGACCCGCGTGCCTCCAGCGAGATGCTGGAGGCGGCAGTCGCGGCAGGCCTCACCTCGGCCGGTGCCGACGTCCGGCTGGTCGGCGTGCTGCCGACGCCCGCGGTCGCGTACCTGACCCAGCTGTACGGCGCTGACCTCGGCGTGGTGCTCTCGGCCAGTCACAACCCGATGCCGGACAACGGCGTGAAGCTGTTCGCGCGCGGTGGCCAGAAGCTGCCCGACGACATCGAGGCCGAGATCGAGGCGGAGGTCGACTCCGGTTGGACCGGTCCGCGGCCCACCGGCGCCTCGGTCGGACGCATCACGGTGTCGGGCGACGGTGCTGCCGAGTACGCCGCGCACCTGCTCAAGTCCGCGCCGGCGTCGCTGGCCGGGCTCAAGGTCGTGGTGGACTGCGCTCACGGCGCGGCCTCGTCGGTGGCGGGCGACCTGTTCGCCAGCGCTGGCGCCGACGTGGTGGTGGTGGCCGGTGAGCCGGATGGCCTCAATATCAACGACGGCGTCGGGTCCACGCATATCCACGCGCTGGCCACGGCGGTTCTCAGCCACTCCGCCGACCTGGGGGTCGCCCTGGACGGCGACGCCGACCGGTGCCTGGCCGTCGATGCGACCGGTGCGGTGGTCGACGGCGACCAGATCCTGGCGATCTGCGCCAAGGCCCTCAAGGAGCAGTCGCTGCTCGCCGAGGACACCGTGGTCGCGACCGTCATGAGCAACCTCGGCTTCCACCACGCGATGCGCGACGCCGGCATCGACGTGCTGACCACCGCGGTCGGTGACCGGTACGTGCTCGAGGCGCTCACCGGCAAGGGGCTCAGCCTCGGCGGCGAGCAGTCGGGCCATGTGATCTTCACCGACGCGGCCACCACCGGCGACGGCCTGCTGACCGCACTACGGTTGATGGGGTGCATGGCCGCGGAGGGACGCTCGCTCGCCGAGCTCGCCACTGTCGTCCAGCGCTTGCCGCAGGTGATGGTGAATGTCCGGGTCGCCGACCGCGCGTCGGTCTCTTCCTCTGCCGCCGTCCAGCGGGCCGTGGCGGAGGCGAGCGCCGAACTGGGCGACGAGGGGCGGATCCTGCTGCGTCCGTCCGGAACCGAGCAGCTGATCCGGGTCATGGTCGAGGCGGCCACCCAGGATCGGGCCGATGCCATCGCGCACCGGGTCGCCGATGTGGTGCGCTCGGCCTAGCTGCTGGTTGTTCACCTGTGCCGTACCCCTCTCGTTAGGTTCGGATAGGTATCGGATTTGGGTATCGACACTCAGCCGTGCCCGAACGGGCTCCCGCGCGACCCCGTTGGACGACGTGATGACAGAACGTGATGACAGAAACTGATGACAGAAGGCTGATGGCAGAGACTGAGGAGATCGGAAGCAAGCAGTCCGAGGGACTGTCGCTGTCGGTCACCCAACTTGTGGCCAGCGTGCTCGCCGCGGTCAGCTCGTCGGTGGCGGCCTCGGTGTTCGGCGTCGCCGGAACCGTCATCGGGGCGGCCCTGGGCAGCCTCGTCAGCGTCATCGGCAGCGCCGTCTACTCCTACTCCCTCAAGCGCACGCAGGAGCGGGTGCGCAGCACGCTGGACCTGGCCGTCGCCAAGCGCTTCGACGTCAAGGGCGGGGCAACGGCCGCTGACGCTGAACAGGCAGCGGGTACCGAGTCCGCGGCCGTTCCTGCCGGGAACGGTTCCGTGGCACGGTCCTGGCGGCGGTTCCGCACGCTCAAGCCCAAACAACTGGGCATCGCTGCCGCGGCGCTGTTCGTCCTCACCCTGGGTCTCATCACCAGCTTCGAGTTGCTGTCCGGGCGGCCGGTCTCGGCCACGGTGACCGACAAGCAGGGCTCCGGCGTCAGCCTCGTCGGCGGCCACACCAGCAAGGCCAAGCAGCCCAGCGCACCTGCCTCACCGTCCAGCACCGGCACGTCCAGCACGCGGCCCGGCACGTCGAACACGCCGTCCGACACTCCGAGCGCCACGCCGAGTGCGTCTCCGTCCGCGTCCGACAGTCCGTCGTCAGCGCCGTCGGACCTACCCTCGGCTTCAGCCAGCCCCTCGACGTCCGACACCGCACCGACCGAATCGGCACCCGCCGGTTCGGCGTCCATGCAGCTGGGGACGCCGAACCCGACAGGTACCGCGGCCAGCGGCTAACCCGCCTGCGGGGCGCCGCTCACGTAGGCTCTACGGCTATGTGCGGCATCGTTGGATACGTAGGACCCCGGGCTGCCCTGGACGTCGTGGTGCAGGGCCTGCGCAGGCTGGAATACCGCGGCTACGACTCCTCCGGAGTGGCCGTTGTGAGTGCCGGCGGCCAGCTGCAGGTCGCCAAGAAGGCCGGCCGTATCGAGAATCTCGATACCGAACTGGCGATTCGCGACATCTCCGGCCGCACCGGCATCGGGCACACCCGCTGGGCAACGCACGGCGCGCCGAACGACCAGAACGCCCACCCGCACCTGGACGAGGCGCAGCGGATCGCGGTCGTCCACAACGGGATCATCGAGAACTTCAGCGAACTGCGGACCGCCCTGAAGAACGCGGGCGTCGAGTTCCGGTCCGAGACCGACAGTGAGACGGTCGCGCACCTGGTGGCGGCCGAGCTGGCTGCGGGCGCCACCGATCTTGCCGAAGCCGTCCGGCTGGTCTGCCGCAAGCTGGCGGGCGCCTTCACCCTCGTCGTCCTCGACCGCGAGCACCCGGACACGGTCGTCGGCGCACGCCGCAACTCGCCGCTGGTGCTCGGTGTCGGGAACCGCGAGAACTTCCTCGGCTCGGACGTGGCCGCGTTCATCGAGTACACGAACCAGGCCGTCGAGCTCGGCCAGGACCAGATCGTCGAGATCTCCGCCGACGGCTATCGGATTCTCGACTTCGACGGCACGCCGGTGGACGGCGTCCGCTTCACCATCGACTGGGACCTGACCGCCGCCGAGAAGGGCGGCTACGACTACTTCATGCTCAAAGAGATCGACGAGCAGCCGAGTGCCGTCCAGGCGACGTTGATGGGGCACTTCCTCGACGGCCAGATCGTTCTGGACGAGCAGCGCCTGGACGCCTCCATCCTGCGTGAGATCGACAAGGTGTTCGTCGTCGCCTGCGGTACGGCCTATCACGCCGGGCTGATCGCCAAGCACGCCATCGAGCACTGGACCCGCATCCCGGTCGAGGTCGAGATGGCCTCGGAGTTCCGCTACCGGGACCCGGTGCTGGACCGGCAGACGCTCGTGGTGGCCATCAGCCAGTCCGGCGAGACGGCCGACACCCTGGAGGCGGTGCGGCACGCCAAGGACCAGAAGGCCACCGTGCTGGCCATCTGCAACACCAACGGCGCCCAGATCCCGCGCGAGTCCGACGCCGTTCTGTACACCCACGCCGGCCCCGAGATCGGGGTCGCCGCGACCAAGACCTTCACCGCCCAGGTGGCGGCGGTGCTGATCGTCGCGCTGGCGCTGGCACAGGCCCGGGGCACCAAGTTCGGTGACGAGATCGCCGCCGAGTACCAGATGCTGGAAGCCATGCCGGCCCTGATCACCGAGGCGCTCGGGGTTGTGGATCAGGTCCGGACGCTGGCCCGCGAGATCGCCGATGCCAAGGCGATCCTGTTCCTGGGCCGCCACGTCGGCTACCCGGTCGCTCTGGAGGGCGCGCTCAAGCTGAAGGAACTGGCGTACATGCATGCCGAGGGCTTTCCGGCCGGCGAGCTCAAACACGGGCCGATCGCGCTGATCGAGCCTGGCCTGCCGGTCGTCGTGGTGATGCCCTCGCCGGGGGGGCGGCCGGTGCTGCACTCCAAGATGCTGTCCAACATCGCCGAGATCTCCGCCCGCGGTGCTCGGACCATCGTTATCGCCGAGGTCGGGGACGAGCGGGCCGCCAAGCACGCCGCGCACCTGATCGAACTGCCCGTGGTGCCGACGCTGCTGTCCCCGCTGCTCACGACCATCCCGATGCAGGTGCTGGCCGCCGAGATCGCCCAGGCGCGCGGGTTCGATGTCGACAAGCCCCGCAACCTCGCCAAGTCGGTCACCGTCGAATAGGTTCACCGCGTGAGTGCAACCAGCGGAAGCGAGACCACCGTTCAGACATCGGTCGATGTATTGATCGTCGGCGCCGGGCCGGTGGGGCTGTTCGGTGCCTACTACGCCGGCGTCCGGGGCCTGTCCACGGCGGTGCTCGACTCGCTGCCCGAACCGGGCGGCCAGATCACCGCGATGTACCCCGAGAAGGCGATCTTCGACGTCGCCGGCTTTCCCGCCATCCGCGGCCGGGAGCTGGTCGAGAACCTGATCGCCCAGGCGGCGCCGTTCTCGCCGGCCTATCTGCTCGGCCAGCAGGCCGTCGGGCTGGAGCGCGGCGACGGGTTCGTGGTGACCACGTCGGCCGGTGCCCGGGTGCACGCCCGCGCCGTGATCGTCACCGGCGGCATCGGCACCTTCACCCCACGGCCGCTGCCCACCGGCGAGGAGTTGCTGGGCCATGGCGTCGTGCACTTCGTTCCCGATCCCCAGGAGTACCGCGGCCTGGACGTCGTCATCGTCGGCGGTGGCGACTCCGCGGTGGACTGGGCGCTGCTGCTCGAGCCCATCGCCAAGTCGGTCGCGGTGGTGCACCGGCGGGCGTCCTTCCGGGCGCACCCGCACTCGGTCGAGGTGATGCAGGCATCCTCGATACGGATCGTGACCGACGCCCAGATACGTGCGGTGGTCGGGGACCCGGTGACCGGTGTCGACGTCAGCGTCGCGGGTGAGGTCGAGTCGCTGCCGTGTGATCGGCTGGTGGCAGCGCTGGGCTTCATCGCCAATCTCGGCCCGCTTCTGGAGTGGGGGCTGCACATCGAGCAGAAACGCCACATCGTCGTCTCGACGACCATGGCCTCCTCAGTGCCCGGTCTCTATGCCGCCGGTGACATCTGCGAGTACGAGGGCAAGGTACGGCTGATCGCCACCGGCTTCGGTGAGGTGGCCACGGCCGTCAACAATGCCTTCGCCTACCTGGACCCGACGGCGTCGATCTTTCCCGGGCACCTGTCCGACTACGCCCCGCCGGGGGCCATCGGCTCGCCCGGCACCCCGACCACGACGCATCCCGGCGAGCCGTCACCGGTGCGCATGTCCGCACCCGCGTGATCATCGGTGTGGGCATCGACGTGGTGCCGATCGCCCGGTTCGAGGCTGCCTCGGAGCGCACCGGCAAGCTCATCGCCAGGCTGTTCACGGCGGCCGAGCGGGTCACCGAGGCGGGACTGCCCCGCTCCGCCGAGTCGCTGGCGGCCCGGTTCGCCGCGAAGGAGGCCGCGGCCAAGGCGCTCGGCTCACCCGGTGGGATGGCCTGGCACGACGCCGAGATCGTGGTCGACGCCCACGGCCGGCCGAGCCTGAGCGTGCAGGGAACCGTCGCGGCCCAAGCGGACAAGCAGGGCGTCCGGAACTGGCACGTCTCACTGTCACATGACGGCGGGATCGCCTCCGCCGTCGTCATCGCGGAGGGCTGACCGGCATGGCAGGGGTGTGGCCGGTGGCCGAGATCCGGGCGGCCGAGGACCGGGTACGGGCCGGCCTGCCCGAGGGCTCGCTGATGGCCCGGGCGGCACGTGCGATAGCCGTCCAGGCGCGGGCGATGCTCGGCTTCGGTTACGGCGCGCGGGTGCTGCTGCTCGTCGGCTCGGGCGACAACGGCGCGGACGCGCTGTACGCCGGGGCCCAGCTGGCCCGGCGGGGGATCGCGGTGCAGGCGGTCGCGGCTGATCCTGCCCGCGTCGACGGGGCGGCGCTGGCCGCGCTGCGCCGGGCCGGTGGCCGGCTCATTCCCCTGGAGCGGGCGGGCGACGCGGACCTGATCGTCGACGGGCTGCTGGGCATCGGCGCGAGCGGGCCGCTACGGGGCGCGCTCGTGCCGCTGGTACGGCACGCCTCGGATTCACCGGCGCCGGTACTGGCGATCGACCTTCCGTCCGGAGTCGATCCGGACACCGGCGCGGTCGCCGGCCCGGCGGTGCGGGCCGACGTCACGGTGTGCATGGGCGCGCTCAAGCCCGGCCTGCTGGTGGGGGCCGGGCGGCTGCACGCCGGCCGGCTGCTCGTGGTGGACCTGGGTCTTCACGCCGAGCTGGCCGGGCTCACTGAGCTGGCCCAGCCGATGATCCGGCGCCTGGACGAGGACGAGATTGCCGCCGCCCTGCTGGAACCGGGGCCGGACGACGACAAGTACACCCGCGGCGTAGTCGGAGTCGCGGCCGGTTCGCAGGCCTATCCCGGTGCCGCGCAGCTGTGCGTGGGGTCCGCCCGGCTCGGCGGGGTAGGGGCGGTCCGCTACGCCGGGCACGCCGCGCACGAGGTGGTCCGGCGGTGGCCCGAGGTACTGGTGACCGAGACGGTGGCCGAGGCCGGCCGGGTGCAGGCCTGGGTGGTCGGTCCCGGGCTGGGCAGCACGTCCGACGCGGTGAAGTCCCTGCGGGGCGTGCTCGGCTCGGACGTCCCCGCCGTGGTCGACGCGGACGGGCTGAACCTGCTGGTGGAGCGCCGGCAGTTGCTCAGCGACCGGGGCGCAGCCACCGTGCTGACCCCGCACGATCGCGAGTTCGAGCGCCTGTTCGGCCCGGTCGGCACCGACCGGATCGCCGCCGCGCGCCGGGCCGCTGCCGAGTCCGGAGCGGTGGTGCTGCTCAAGGGCTATGCCACCGTCGTCGCCGAGCCGGACGGCCACTGCTACCTCAACCCGACCGGAACCGCCGCCCTGGCGACGGCCGGCTCCGGCGACGTGCTCGCGGGGCTGACCGGTTCGCTGCTGGCCGCAGGCATCCAACCGGGACTGGCAGCCGCGACGGCCGCGTACCTGCACGGGGCCGCTGGGGCACGCGCCGCGCAGGACGGACCGGTGGTGGCCAGTGACCTGCTGCCTGCCCTACGCGCGGAGCTCGCCGCGCTGACCACCTGAGCCGCCCGAACGTCCCCAGCCACTTGCGCCCCGCGCCGCTGAGCCGCCTGAGGGCCGTCCGGCTGAGCAGCCTGAGGGCCGTCCGGCTGAGCAGCCTGCGCCTCGTCCGGCGTGACGTTTGAGAGACTGGCGGCATGCTCCGTTCAGAGGCCGTCATCGACCTTGCCGCCATCACCGCCAACGTCGCGACCCTCAAGGGCCGCACCCCGGCAGAGCTGATGGCCGTGGTCAAGGCGGACGGTTACGGCCACGGCCTGGTGCCCTCCGCACGGGCCGCGCTGGCCGGTGGCGCGACCTGGTTGGGGGTGGCGATGCTGGATGAGGCGGTCGCACTGCGCCGGGCCGGTGTCACCGAGCGGGTGCTCGCCTGGCTCTGGACACCGGTGGAGACCGCCGCCCTGCGTGCGGCGCTGGCGTCCGACGTCGATATCTCGGTGTCCTCCCAACAGCAGTTGGACCTGGTGGTGGCCACCGCCGCGGAACTCGGCCGCGCTGCCCGGGTGCACCTGAAGATCGACACCGGCCTGGCCCGCAACGGGGTGACCGCGCAGGAGTGGCCGGGGCTCGTGACCGCCACCGCCAAGGCCGCCGCTACCGGAGTCGTCGAGACCACCGGGATCTGGAGCCACTTCGTGTACGCCGACTCGCCGGGGCATCCGACGACCGCCAGCCAGGTGGAGCGCTTCACCGAGGCCGTGGACGTGGCCCGGCGGCTCGGCGTGGTCCCCGAGGTCCGGCATCTGGCCAACTCCGCGGGGACCGTGACCCTGCCGGCGGCGCACTTCGACCTGGTGCGGCCGGGGGTCGCGGTGTACGGGCTGTCGCCGGTGCCGTCCCAGGGCGACTTCGGACTGGTGCCGGCGATGACCCTGCGCAGCACCCTCGCCAACGTCAAGCGCGTCGGCCCGGACCAGGGCGTCAGCTACGGCCACCAGTACCGGACCGCGGCCGCCAGCACCCTGGCGCTGGTGCCGCTGGGCTACGCCGACGGAGTGCCGCGCGCGGCGACGAACGTGGGACCGGTGGCCATCAACGGACGGCGCTACACGGTCAGTGGCCGGGTCTGCATGGACCAGTTCGTGGTTGATCTCGGGGACGCCCGGGCCAGCGAGGGCGACACCGTGGTGCTGTTCGGTCCGGGAACCGGCGGGGAGCCGACCGCGCAAGACTGGGCCGACGTCCTGGACACCATCCACTACGAGATCATCACCCGCATCGGCGCCCGGGTACCCCGTACGTACGTTCCCGCTGACCCGTCCCGGACGGCCGATTCGGCGTTGGCCGGCCCAGCGGCGGGATCGTCCTGATGCGCGTCCACAAGGTCGAGGCCCTGGTCGGCGGATCGATCGGCCTGCTCACCGCCGTCGCTGCCGCGGGACTGGCGCAGCAGCGCCGCTCGGTCGACCGGGACCGGGCGCAGGTCACCCCGAAGTCCGCGGCCGACTTCGGTGCGCTGCCGATCGACCGCCAGGGGATCGTGCACACCGAGGACGGCGTCGACCTGCACTACGAAGAGGTCGGGCCCCTCGACGCGGGACTGACGGTGGTGTTCGTGCACGGCTTCGCGCTGAGCCTGGGCACGTTCCACTTCCAGCGACTGGCGCTGCGGGAGGAGTTCGGCGACCGCGTCCGCATGGTGTTCTACGACCAGCGCTCACACGGCCGGTCCGCGCACTCGTCGTCCGCCGGATGCACTCTCGAGCAGACCGGCCGTGACCTGTACAGCGTGCTGGACCAGCGGGTGCCGACCGGGCCGGTGGTGCTGGTGGGCCATTCCATGGGTGGCATGACCGTGATGGCGTTGGCCGACCAGCATCCCGAGCTGTTCAGCGGCACTACCCGCACCAGCGACGACATCGGCCCTACTGGCGATCCGGCTCGCGTCCGGTCCGTGGTGCTGATCAACACCTCGTCCGGTGAGCTGAAGACGATCACCCTGGGGCTGCCCAACGCGCTCGCGCGGCTGCGTGGGCCGGTGCTGCCGGTGGTGCTCCGGCGCGCGGCCAAGAGCGCCGCGCTGGTGGAGCGCGGCCGGGAGCTCGGCAAGGACCTGGCTTGGCTGATGACCAAGCGGCTGAGCTTCGCCTCGCCCGATGTGGACCCCGCCGTGGTGGCCTACAGCACCAACCTGATCGCGGCCACGCCGGTCACCGTCGTCGCCGACTTCTATCCCACCCTGATGGCCCACGACGGCCAGCTGGGGCTGCGCAACCTGCGGCACTGCCCGGTGCTGGTCATCGGCTCGGACCACGACGCCCTGACCCCGCTGTCGCACTCCGAGCAGATTGCCCGGGCGCTGCCCGGGGCCACCCTCGTCGTGGCCGCCGACTCCGGGCACCTGCTGGTGCTGGAGCACCCGGACCTGGTGAACAAGCCGCTGATCGCCGTCGTCCACTCCGCACTGGACGGCGCCGCCTCTCCGGTCGGTTCGGCACGGACTCGCTGATGGTCCTGCTGCGGACCCCGGACGAGACGCACGAGTTCGGGCGACGGCTGGCGGAGCTGCTGCGTCCGGGTGACCTGCTGGTGCTGACCGGTCCGCTGGGCGCGGGCAAGACCGCGCTGACCCAGGGCATCGGCGCGGGGCTGGCTGTGCGCGGCCGGGTGGTCTCGCCGACGTTCGTGATCGCGCGGGTTCATCCCGGCGGGCGGATACCGCTGGTGCACGTGGACGCCTACCGGCTGGGCTCGCTGGACGAGGTGGACGATATGGACCTCGACGTGGCCGTGGCTGACTCGGTGACCGTGGTGGAGTGGGGCGCGGGACTGGTGGAGCAACTCGCCGACGCTCGGCTGGAGGTCAAGCTCAGCCGGCTGCCGGACTCCGAGGTGCGCGAGGTCGACCTGGTGCCGGTCGGCGGGGACTGGGCCACGCGCCTGACGCGGCTGTAGCTGCGATTAGGCTGGCGCGCGTGCTGGCTCTGGTGATCGACACGTCGTCGGCCGCGGTGACCGCGGGCGTCGCCGAGGTCGCGTCCGGGGTTGCTCCGAGGGTGCTGGCACAGCAGGTCATCATCGATGCCCGGGCACACGGGGAGCGGCTGGCCCCGTCCATCCAGGCCAGTCTGGCCGAGGCGGGCGTGCGGTTTCCAGACCTGGCCGCCGTCGTCGCCGGCACCGGTCCGGGGCCGTTCACCGGCCTGCGCGTCGGCCTGGTCACCGCGGCGGCCATCGGGGACGCGACGGGGCTGCCGACGTACGGGGCGTGCTCGCTCGACGCGATCGCGGCCGTCCACGCGGACTGCGCGGACCTGCTCGTGGCCGGTGACGCCCGCCGCAAAGAGGTGTACTGGGCGCGCTACCGGCACGGGATACGAACCGCCGGACCCGAGGTGACCAAGCCCGCCGAGCTCAGCACGGAAGCGGCCGCGATGGCCGGCGCCGGTGCCCGGCTCTACTCCGACGTCCTGGGCCTGCCCCTGCTGGAGGAGGACTACCCACCGGTGGCGGGGCTCGCCGCGGTGGCCGCCGAGCGGGTGCTGAACCGGGCACCGGGGGAGCCGCTGACCCCGCTGTACCTGCGGCGCCCCGACGCGGTCGCGCCGGGTGAGCGCAGGCAGGTGACCGCGTGACAGCACCCAATTCCGCTCAGCTTCCGCTTCCGAGGCTGCGCCCGATGCGCGCCGCCGACCTCGATGTCCTGCTGGCCCACGAGCAGGCAATGTTCGGCAGCGAGGCATGGTCACGGGAGAGTTACCTCGATGAGCTGGCTGACACCGAGCTGCGCTATTACCTGGTCGCCGAGAACGCCGACGGCGTGCTGCTCGGCAGCGGCGGGCTGATGACCATCGGCGAGACGGCGCAGATCCTGACCGTCGGCGTGCTGCCCGCCGCCCGGCGACACGGTCTGGGACGGGTGCTGGTACGGGCGCTGATCACCGAGGCTCGTCGGCGCGGCGCGTCCGAGGTGCTGCTGGAGGTCCGTGAGGACAACCTGGCCGCCCGCAAGCTGTACGAAGCTGAGGGCTTTGCGAACCTGGGACGCCGCCGGGGCTACTACGACCGGGGCCGGGTGGATGCGGTGACGATGCGCTATGCGATCTAGCGACCAGCCCCTGGTGCTCGGCATCGAGACGTCCTGTGACGAGACCGGCGTCGGCATCGTGCGGGGCACCGAACTGCTGGCCGACGCGGTGGCCTCCAGCGTCGAGGAGCACGCCCGCTTCGGTGGCGTGGTGCCGGAGGTGGCCAGCCGCGCGCACCTGCAGGCGATGGTGCCGACGGTGCACCGGGCGTGCGCCGACGCCGGAATCGCGCTGACCGATGTCGACGCCATCGCGGTGACCGCCGGGCCGGGCCTGGCCGGAGCGCTGCTGGTCGGCGTCGCGGCGGCCAAGGCGTACTCGCTGGCGCTCGGCAAGCCGCTGTACGGGGTGAACCACCTGTCCGCCCATGTCGCAGTGGACCTGCTCGAGCACGGTCCGCTGGACGAGGCGTGTATCGCGCTGCTCGTCTCGGGCGGGCACTCCTCGATCCTGCGCGTCCCCCGGGTCGGCGGCCTGGAGCTGACCGAGCTCGGGGCGACACTGGACGACGCGGCCGGCGAAGCGTTCGACAAGGTTGCCCGGCTGCTGGGCTTGGGCTTTCCCGGTGGGCCGCTGATCGACCGGGCCGCTCGCGAGGGCGACCCGGCGGCCATCGCGTTCCCCCGGGGCCTGACCGGTTCCCGCGACCCGGCGTTCGCCTTCTCGTTCTCGGGCCTGAAGACGGCCGTCGCCCGCTGGGTGGAGGCTCGGGAGCGGGCCGGCGAGCCGGTTCCGGTCGCCGATGTCGCGGCCTCGTTCCAGGAGGCGGTCGTCGACGTCCTGACGAGCAAGGCGATCCGGGCGGCGAGGGAGGCCGGCATCGACTACCTGCTGCTCGGCGGCGGGGTGGCCGCGAACTCCCGGCTGCGCGAACTCGCCCTACAGCGCTGCCAGCAGGCCGGCATCCGGCTGCGGGTTCCCCGGCCGGGGCTCTGTACCGACAACGGGGCCATGGTGGCGGCGCTGGGGGCCCAGCTTGTCGCCGCCGGCGCCACCCCGTCCGAGCTCGACATCCCCGCCGACTCCGCCATGCCGATCGCCGAGGTGCTGGTCTGATGCCGGTGACCATGTGGGAGGTCCGCGCCGCCCCGGGCCGGCTCGACGAGTTGCGGAACTGGGTGCTGACACGGGTCGACGAGACGGCTCAGGTGTACCGCAGCGCCGGCGGTGAGCCCCGGCTGGTGGTGATCGACCCGACCGGTTCGGCCGCGCACCAGTTGGCGGACGTGCCGGGGGAGCTGGTCGCCCGGCCGGCGCATGCCTGGGACTTCGAGTCCGCGCGCAATGTTTGAGTCGACCCGCGACGTCTAGTAGCTGTGACCGGCATCGAGGGGAGCTCGGACGAGCGCTTCAGCGCGTTCGTCGGCGAGCACACCGATGCCCTGCTGCGCACCGCGTACCTGCTCACCCGCAATGCCGTCGAGGCCGAAGAGGTCGTGCAGGACACCCTGGTCTGGCTCTATCCGCGCTGGGCGCAGGTCGAGGCCGCGCGGTACCAGCTGGCCTACGTCCGCAAGGCGGTGGTCAACCGGTTTCTGGCGGGGCAGCGCCGGATGTCCTCGACGGAGGTGCGTTTCGACGAGTCGTTCGCCCTCTATGCCGAGCAGCCGGGCCATCGGGACGAGGCGGCCGAGGTGGACGAGCGGATGGCGATGTGGCGTGAGTTGGGCGCCCTGTCCGAGCGCCAGCGGGCCGCGATCGTGCTGCGGTTCTTTCACGACCTGCCCGACGACGAGGTGGCCGGGGTTCTGGACTGCCGGGTGGGAACGGTGCGCAGCCTGATCAGCCGGGCGCTGGCCGCCCTGCGCGGCACCGGCAGCTTCGCCGACGACGCGACCGGCTCGCATTATCTGAGGAACGTGACATGAGCAAGAAGACGCTGCCCGACGAGCTGCGTTCGGTGCTGCTCGCGCGGTCCCTCGACGCCCCGGAGCCGACCGAGACGATGCGGCGGGTCCTTGCCGACACGGTCGGCGCCGGGGCGAGCCACCAGCCTCGGCTAAGCGACCGGCCTGGGCTAGGCGACCGGCCTGGGCTAGGCCACCGGACCGGGGCAGGCGACCGGCCTGCCGCGCGTGTTCGCGCCGGCCGGCCTAGCTGGTTGCGCTGGCCGCCGTCCGGATTCCTGGTTGCTGCGGTCACCGTCGCGCTGCTGGTGATCGGCGTCGGCGCGCTGGCCCGGCTCGGGCAGTCGGGCCAGTCCGGCTCGGCGACGAGCAGTAACGCCGTCGGCTCTGCCGAGAAGAACTCTGCCGGGAAGAACTCTGCCGGGAAAAACGCTGCCGGAAGCAACTCAGCTGGCGAAGGCACCCGGACCGGCGCGGCGATGGACCCCAAGGCACAAGCACGCGGGACGGAGTTGCCGAGTGACGGGGCGGAGCAGGGCAGCCCGGCTCCGCCGGCTGGGCCGACGCCGCCGTTCCCGAAGGACCTGAACTGCTCCTCGATCGGCGGTGGCAGGCGCGGCATCGGAGCGTGGGCGGCGGATCCGGCGACCCCGGGAAGCAACGGCCTGCGGTTCTATGAGTTCCGGTGTACCGGCCCCAGCGGCCAGCGCCTGGCCAGTGAGGTGCAGGAGTTCAGGCGCACCGGATCATTCCTGGCCTACGTGCAGACACTGCTGCCGCTCGGACTGAACCAGCATGTCGACTTCATCACCATCGAGGGCGGCGCGGTGCTCATCCGGAGCGCGAACGTCTCCGGTGTCGACATGGGTGATGTTGTCCAGCGCACCTACACCCTCAACAGTGGTCCGGGGTACCGGGTCACCTCCAAGCTGATCGCCCGGGCCTGCACCGGCAAGGACCTGACCACGACAGGCAGCACCAGTGCCGAGATTCGGACGACGTCGGGCACCGTCGTGTCGGCCCATGCACTGCTGCAGTTCACCAACCGCAGCTATCTGGCGTGCGCCATGGAGGGCTATCCGGCGGTTCGGTCGTTGGTGGGCTCCCGAGCCGTCGGCCCGCCGACCGACACCATGCTCAGCGGGGTCGGCGGTGGCGTCCGGAACGGGGTGGTACCGCCCATTGTGGTGCTGGCGCCGGGCAGCACCGCCGCCGCGATCGTGGAACTCGGCGAGTGGACGGGCAGCTCGCAGTGCGCCTCGACCGATCACCTGGCCGTGTCACTGCCGAACGGAACGGTGCTGCCCCCCGTTCCGGTCTCGCTCGGGGCCTGTGCCGTCACGGTCCACCCCGTCGTGGGCAGTCCACTGGGATCGGACTGAGCTTCAGCCCTGTACAGGCTCGGCCAGCACGGCCAGCCGGCTTTCGCCCACCCGGGCCAGCAGCACCGTGATCGAGTTGGGTCCCTGTGGTTTCAGCTCCCGCCGCAGGCCGGCCGGGTCGATGTCCACCCCGCGCTTCTTGATCTCGACGATGCCCACCTGGCGGCGCCTCAACTCCGCGCGCAGCGGCTTTACCGAGTACGGCAGGACGTCGAGCACCCGGTAACCCCGGGCCAAGGCTGTGCTCACGGGAGCGTCGGCGCTCAGGTAGGCCAGGTGCTCGTCGATCCGCCGGCCGCCGGGCAGCAACGCGGAAACCTGCTGCACCAGACCGGCCCGGATGACGGCGCCGTCCGGCTCGTACAGGTACGCACCGACCGGCCCGATCGCGGGCGAGGACGGGTCCGCGTCGGTCAGGTGCTCGCCCGAGGGCAAGACCGTTGCCCGGTAAGAGACGTCCCGTGCGGTCGCCGCTCTGAAGGCGGCTGACCACAGCACCGCCTCTTTCACGCCGCCGGCGAAGGACACCCACTCGGCCTCGGCCCCGGCCGGGATCAGGCGGTGATCGAGGCCCGGGGCGAGCTTGGCGGCCGCGTATCCGCCGCTGGTGAGGACGTCCAGGACGAAGTCGAAGCTGGGCGAGTACGCCCTGGGGTCGAAGGTCCGGCCGCGGTCGGTGCGCCGAGCCGGATCGAGGAACACCGATTCGGCCGCCCGCCAGTCCGCGTCCTCGGCGTTGCTGGTCACGATCGGCGCGTCGGCGTTCGCGGCGGCGATCGCGGCCGTGCCCGGGTCACGCTCCACGCCGGTAACGGCGAGCCCGGCTCGCTGGAAGGCCAGCACGTCCGCGCCGATCCCGCAGCACAGGTCGAGCACGGAACTCAGCCCGGCGCCGGCGTACCGGGCGGCGCGGTGGTCGGCGATCTCGACCCGGGTGGCCTGCTCCAAGCCGTCCGGGGTGAACAGCAGTGAGCCGGCCAGCGCGCCGAACTTCGCCCGGGCCCGGGCGCGGAGTGCCGCCTGGGCGAGCGCGACCGTGGCGAGCCCCGGATCGAGCGAGCGCCGCAGTGCCGCAGCCCGCCGAATCGGGTCCAGCTCGCCCAGGGACTCCGCCAGCTCGATCGCCCGCCACAGCTCGCCCCGTCCGGCGGCGGTCGACAGGAAGTCCGGAAGCACGCCCCCAGTGTCGCCCACGCCGCGCACGAGCTCCTGGCCGCACGCCTCCGGCCGAGTTGGCACCCGCCCGGTGTTGAGCGTTGGCACTCTCGGAGCTAGAGTGCTAGTCAAGGCAAGGCTGACCCCCGCGACGGCAGCCAGCGCCGGATCGCCAGACATTTCCATTCCGCATGATCCAGATCGACCCCAAGGAGGGGAGCTGCTCGTGACCGCCACCAAGGTCAACATCAAGCCGCTTGAGGACCGCATCGTGGTCCAGGCGCTGGAAGCCGAGACCACCACCGCGTCCGGCATCGTCATCCCTGACACCGCCAAAGAGAAGCCGCAAGAGGGCACCGTCCTCGCCGTCGGCCCGGGCCGGATCGACGACAAGGGCAACCGCGTCCCCGTCGACGTGTCCGAGGGCGACGTCGTTCTGTACTCCAAGTACGGCGGCACCGAGGTCAAGTACGCCGGCCAGGAGTACCTGGTTCTTTCGGCGCGCGACGTCCTCGCGGTCATCGTCAAGTAATTCGGGCGACGACTTCCGCCAGAACGAAGGCTTACTTCGAGAAGGCCCCGGAGCGCACTGCGCCCCGGGGCGTTCTCGGTTCCGGGATCTGCACGGGTTCCCGACCGCTCCGGCGATCGAGCCCGTGCCGGTCCACTGCGGCTAGCAATCAGAAAGGAACCATCCATGGCGAAACTCCTCAGCTTCAACGAGGACGCCCGGCGCGCGCTCGAGCGTGGCGTCGACAAGCTTGCTGACACTGTCAAGGTCACCTTGGGCCCGAAGGGCCGCAACGTGGTGCTCGACAAGTCCTTCGGCGCACCGCTGATCACCAACGACGGTGTCACCATCGCCCGTGAGATCGAGCTGACCGACCCGTTCGAGAACCTCGGGGCCCAGCTGGTCAAGTCCGTCGCGACGAAGACCAACGACGTCGCCGGTGACGGCACCACCACGGCCACCGTGCTGGCGCAGGCGCTGGTCAAGAGTGGTATGCGCAACATCGCCGCGGGCGCGAACCCCGGCGGCGTCAAGCGCGGTATCGACGCCGCCGTCCAGGCCGTGTGCGACGCGCTGGATGCCGCCGCGACCCCGGTCGAGGGCGAGCAGGGCATCGCGCACGTCGGCACCATCTCCGCGCAGGACGCCCAGATCGGCGCCCTGATCGGAGAGGCGATGACGAAGGTCGGCAAGGACGGTGTCATCACCGTCGAGGAGTCGAACACCCTCGCCACCGAGCTCGAGTTCACCGAGGGCATGCAGTTCGACAAGGGCTATATCTCGCCCTACTTCGTGACCGACCCCGAGTCGCAGCTGGCATCCTTCGACGACCCGTACCTGCTGATCACCACCCAGAAGATCTCGTCCATCGCGGACCTGCTGCCGATCCTCGAGAAGGTCATCCAGGCGTCCAAGCCGCTGGTCATCCTCGCTGAGGACGTCGACGGCGAGGCGCTGTCGACCCTGGTCGTCAACGCCATCCGCAAGACCTTCTCGGTCGTCGCCGTCAAGGCGCCGTTCTTCGGTGACCGCCGCAAGGCGTTCCTGCAGGACCTCGCCATCGTCACCGGCGCCCAGGTCATCTCGCCCGAGGTGGGCCTCAAGCTCGACCAGATCGGGATCGAGGACCTCGGGACCGCGGGGCGCATCGTGGTCACCAAGGACCTGACGACCATCACCCACGGTGGTGGCAAGCAGGACGAGATCGAGGGCCGGATCGTCCAGATCAAGGCCGAGATCGACACGACCGACTCCGACTGGGACCGCGAGAAGCTGCAGGAGCGGCTCGCGAAGCTGGCCGGCGGTGTCGGCGTCATCAAGGTCGGCGCGGCCACCGAGGTCGAGCTCAAAGAGAAGAAGCACCGCATCGAGGACGCGATCGCCGCGACCCGCGCCGCGGTGGAGCAGGGCATCATCGCCGGGGGTGGGGCCGCACTCGTGCACGCCTCGTCCGCGCTGGACGGTCTGTCGCTCGAGGGCGACGAGGCCACCGGCGTGAGCATCGTCCGCGAGGCGCTCGTCGAGCCGCTGCGCTGGATCGCCAACAATGCCGGTCTCGAGGGCTACGTGGTGGTCAGCAAGGTGCGTGAGGCGGCCAAGACGCTCGGCACCAACGCGGGCCTCAACGCCGCGACCGGCAACTACGAGAACCTGCTCGACGCCGGTGTCGTCGACCCGGTCAAGGTGACGAAGGCCGCGCTGGCCAACGCCGCCTCGGTCGCGTCGCTGGTGCTGTCCACCGAGTCGGCCATCGTCGAGAAGCCGGCCGAGTCAGCGCCCGAGGAGCATGGCCACAGCCACGGCGGTCACGGGCACAGCCACTAGTTCGGCTGGTTCGCCAGTTCGGCTGGTTCGTCAATACGGCTGAGCAACAAGCAGAGATAGGGAACTCCCCCTCGGATCGTCCGCAATCCGAGGGGGAGTTTCGTTTCGGGCCACTCCGGCAGTGCTCGCTGCCAGATGGCCCGAGTTCATAGCGCCGCTGGTTCTGCCGGCGCCCGCTGGCTCGAGCGCCGCTGGTTCTGCCGGCGCCCGCTGGCTCGAGCGCCGCTAGCTGGCTCGGGTCCGGATGAGTTGCACGCGCTCTTCCGTCGACTTGCCACCCCAGACGCCGTACGGCTCACGGGTGCGCAGCGCCCAGTTCAGGCAGGCCTGGGTGACGGGGCAAGAGGCGCACACCTGCTTGGCGGCGCGCTCGCGGCGGGCTCGGGACGGGCCGCGCTCGTTCTCCGGGTGGAAGAAGGTCGCCGAATCCAGGCCGCGGCACGCGCCCTGAATCTGCCAATCCCAATCCTCGGCACGCGGCGCAGGCAAACGAGACACATCCGCCACGGGAACCTCCCGAACTCTCTGCCCGTGAAATGGCACTACCTGTCCACATGGTCCAACGAGACAGTATCGGGAAGGTGACGGAGAGTCACTGAGGAACTTCGGAAAGTCCCCATTCCGGACGCTGGACCTTGGTGAGCACGTTCAGGAAGGGGTTCGGAGCGACTTGTCCACCGGATGGGCGCTGACGAAAGATTCTTTTTCCGCCGGTTAGCGGCAGTGGCGGTTAGCGGCAGTGGCTGGTCAGCGGCGGTGATTGAGCAGCCGTGGGGTGGGTCAGCTGCGGTGGGCGAGCGCGTCGGTGAAGCCGCGCGCGTAGTCCCAGGTCACGTACGAGTCGGTCAGCGGTTCAGCGGCCGGCTCGTGCACGCCGGTACGGCCGTGTCCCAGCAAACTGCGGAGATTGCTGGCCATCAGCGCCCACGAGAAGTAGTGCTGTTCGCCGCAATCTCCGCAGTCGACCACGATGCCCTGAATCCCGTGCGGGCTCAGTGCCGCCTGGAACTCCGATAGCTCAGCCAGATCCGCGGCGATCTCTTTGCGGTCTGTGTCGGTGAGCGGTTCGACCGGGTCCAGCTCGTCCAGCAACTTGGACGGATCGTTGGGGTCACCCAGAAACGGATCGGTAGGTCCGCTGTCCGGAGCCGAGAACGGGTCGTGGGAGTTCACACTCATAAAGGTAACGCTCGCAGAGCCGTCGGTTCCAACTTCTTGAGTTTTTTTCGTACAGTCGATATCTGGGTCAGAGGTCGGCGATGGCCTCCAGCGGCCGGGTACGGGCCGCCCGGGTGGCCGGCCACAGGGCCGCCAGCACCCCCACCACCGCCGCCAGCACCAGCATCACAACCGACTGGGTGACCGGTACCGAGATGTGATCGAGTCCCTGGTCACGCAGCGTCCGAACGAACAGCGCGCCGAACGTCAGCCCCAGTGCCACTCCGACGACCGCTCCGAAGACGGCGATCAGCATCGACTCCAGATAGATCGTGCGCCGCACCTGGCTACGGAAGGCGCCGATGGCCCGCAGCATGCCCAGCTCGCGACGGCGTTCCACCACCGACAGGGCCAGGGTGTTGATGATGCCCAGGACGGCGATGACGATGGCCAGTGCCAGCAGGCCGTAGAGCACCGCCAGCAGTGAGTTGATCTGGGTGGCCTGCTGTCCCTTGAACTGGTCGCGGTCCTGGACCTGCACCACCAGGAACTGGTCGGTGGCCTTTTCGAGATTCGTGCGTAGCGCGGCCAGGTCGGCGCCGTGCTGAGCCTTCACCAGAACCACTATGTCGGTCAGGTTCGAGGACGGGGCGACCTCGCGGTAAAGCGCGCCCGAGCCCAGCCAACTTCCGAGCAGCTGGTTGTCGGCGTAGATTCCGGCGACCGTGGCGGTCACCGTCCGCTGGTCCGGTGTCGCCATGGCGACGGTGCTGCCGACGCTCAGGTGCCGCTGCGCGGCGAACTTCTCCGAGGCCAGCACGTTGTGGCCACTGAGGGTGCCCTCGCCACGCATCAGCGTGTACGGAACCACGGAGGTGATCGCGCCGTCCACGCCGGTGCCCTCGGCCTCCTCGCCGCCGATCCGCACCGGTATCGGATGCAGCGCGACGGCGGTCGCAACGCCGGGAACCTTGCCGGCGGCCACTCCCGCACCCACCGGTACGCCGATGGCGTCCGGGCCGGTCAGGATGTAGTCGGCCGTGACGCCGTTGTCGACGAGTGCGTTGATACTGCGCTTGGCCGAGCTGCCGAACACCGCGATGGCGGTGACCAGCATCAGCCCGAGAGTCAGGGCGAACGCGGTGGCTGCCGTCCGGCGCGGGTTGCGCACGGCGTTGGTGCGGGCGAGCCGACCCACCGAGCCGAAACCGACCGCCACCGGGGCGCCGACCGCGCCGATGATCGGACGCGACAGGGCCGGTGCCGCCAGCAGTACGGCGATGATCAGCAGCAGGGTGCCGAGGCCGACCAGGCTGGCCGCGCCGCCGCCCGCCTTGGCGAGCGCACCTGCAACCATGGCGACCGCACCGAGGGCGCCGAAGGCAGCGCCGATGGCCGTGCGGACGCGCAGCGACGAGCCGGTCGAGGCGAACTCCTCGCGCATGGCGGCCACCGGCGGGATCTTGGCAGCGCGCCGGGCCGGGGTGTACGCGCTGAACATCGTGACGATGATGCCGACGGCGAGCGCGACCACGATCGTGCGCGGCTGCAACTGCAGCGCGCCGCCGGGCAGGCCGACGTCGAAGCTGTTGAGCAGCGCGCGCAGTCCGTACGCCAGGCCGACGCCGCCGACGATGCCGATGATGCTGCCGGTGAGGCCGACGATGCCGGCTTCCAGCAGCACCGACCGGCTGACCTGGCGGCGGCTGGCACCGATGGCGCGCAGCAGCGCCAGCTCGCGCAGTCGCTGGGCCACGATCATCGAGAAGGTGTTGTAGATGATGAAGGTTCCGACCAGCAGCGCGATGGCGCCGAAGGCCAGCAGGAAGTAGTTGACGAACTTCAGGGCCGTGGTGACGTCGGCCTGCGCCTGGTCCGTCACCTGCTTGCCGGTCTTGTACGTCAGGCCGGGTACCGCGGCGCTGATCCGGTCGCGGAGCTGCTCCTGCGACAGTCCGCTGCCCGCGACGTTCACCGCGCCGACGTGCTTGCCGTCGGTGAACAGCGCGAGCGCCTGCGGCCGGGTGAACAGGGCCTCGACGTAGCCGCCGGTGTCGGCCTTGGTGTCATAGATCCCCGAGATGGTCACGTCCACCGTGCCGCGGGTGGGAACCAGCACCTTCGTGTGGGCCCCGACGGCGAGGTTGCCGAGCTTGATCGCCCCCTTGTTCAAGGCGATCTCACCCTGTTTCGCCGGCGGCGACCCGGCGACGAACCGGTACGGGTCACCGATGAGCTCGTCGGGCGGTGAGTAGGACCGTCCGATGCTCGGGGCGCCGCCGCCCTTCACCGGCTTGCCGTTCGCGGCGAGCAGAACCACCTGGGACTCGAACTGGGGGTCGATGGCACGCACGCCGGGCACCGCGCTGATCTTGGCGACGTCCGCCACCGGAACGCCGCTGCCAGCGCTGTCCGCGCCGCTGACCTGGACGTCGACGCCCTTGGCGACATCGGCGAACAACCCGTGGAAGGTGCGGCCGAGGGTGTCGGTGAAGACGAACGAGCCGGTGACGAAGGCCGTGCCGAGCACCACCGACAGCACCGTCAGGGCGAGCCGGATCTTGTGGGAGGCCACATTGCGCAGGGAGACCTTGCGCATGGCTGGGTTTGCTGTGATGGCCATTGCGCCTACACCTGCTCGAGGTTCTTCATACGGTCCAGGACCTTGTCGGCGGTGGGCTCACGCAGCTCGTCGACGATCTGGCCGTCGGCGAGGAACACCACCCGGTCGGCGTAACCGGCCGCCCGCGGGTCGTGCGTCACGATCACCACGGTCTGGCCGAGCGCGCTGACCGACTGCCGCAGGATGCCGAGCACCTCGCCGGAGGACCGGGAGTCCAGGTTGCCGGTGGGCTCGTCGCCGAAGATGATGTCGGGCCGTCCGGCCAGCGCCCGCGCGCAGGCGACCCGCTGCTGCTGCCCGCCGGAGAGCTCGGACGGACGGTGGCTGAGCCGGTCGCGCAGCCCGAGGGTGTCGATCACCGAGTCGAGCCAGGCCTGGGAGTCGGCGTCGCGCTTGCGACCGGCGATGTCCATCGGCAGCGTGATGTTCTCCAGTGCGGTCAGCGTCGGGACCAGGTTGAACGCCTGGAACACGAAGCCGATCCGATCCCGGCGCAGCTGCGTGAGCTTCTTGTCCGACAGGCCGGTGAGTTCGGTGGCGCCGATCACCACCATTCCGGAGCTGGCGACGTCCAGACCGGCGAGGCAGTGCATCAGGGTGGACTTGCCCGAGCCGGACGGACCCATGATCGCGGTGAACTCCGCCCGTGCGAAGTCGACGGACACGTCGTCGAGCGCGCGGACCTGGGTGTCGCCGCTGCCGTAGACCTTGCTCAGGCCGATGGCACGGGCGGCCAGCTGGCGGTGCTGGGCTGGCTGGAGTGGGTTTTGGGGATCGGTTGCTTGGGCTCGGTCGGTTGGGGGTTGGTCGGCGTGGTTGGCTTCGGCCTGGCCGGCGGCCGCGGTTGCGGACGGTTTCATGGACTCGCCTTTCGAGAATTGCCGGTCGTTGCGGGTTGCTGTCGGTTGATCTGACCGCTATCAGGTGCAGCTCATAGCGTGGTCGCTTCGCGGCCCGGGCGGCAGTGGGGGCAACCCTGATTTCCCCTGATGTTTGTCATAGCCGGTTCTCAGGGGGTACCCGGGCCGGGTCGAGGTTTTTGTCGAGTGGGGAGGGTGCCTGCGGCGGCCGTACTATGAGATACCGGCATCAAGGAGTTTGTGTGAGCACCGACCAGACCGCAGTGCCAACCAGCGCAGTGCCAACCAGCGCAGTGCCCAGTGAACTCAGTACCACCGACGGGGTCCCCGGCAAGTTCGCGACGCTGGGCCTGACCTTCGATGATGTGCTGCTGCTTCCGGGGCCGACGGACGTCATCCCGAGCGAGGTTGACACCTCGGCGAAGCTCTCGCGCAACATCTCGCTGCGGCTGCCGCTGGTGTCCGCGGCCATGGACACCGTGACCGAGTCTCGACTGGCGATCGCGATGGCCCGCGAGGGCGGTATCGGCATCCTGCACCGCAACCTGTCCATCGAGGACCAGGCGCAGCAGGTCGACCTGGTGAAGCGGTCCGAGGCCGGCATGGTGACCCACCCGGTGACCACGAGCCCCACCGCGACCCTGGCCGAGGTCGACGCGCTCTGCGCCCGTTACCGAATCTCGGGTCTTCCGGTGGTGGACGCGACCGGGCTGCTGGTCGGCATCATCACCAACCGCGACCTGCGCTTCGAGCACGACTACTCCCGTCCGGTGTCGGACGTGATGACGAAGATGCCGTTGGTCACCGCCCAGGTCGGCGTGCACAAGGACGTCGCGCTCGGTCTGCTGGCCAAGCACAAGATCGAGAAACTGCCGCTGGTGGATGCCGACGGCAGGCTGCAGGGCCTGATCACGGTCAAGGACTTCACCAAGAGCGAGCAGTTTCCGCTGGCGACGAAGGACCCGTCCGGACGGCTTCGGGTCGGTGCCGCGATCGGTTTCTTCGACGACGCGTGGAAGCGTGCGATGGCGCTGGTCGAGGCCGGCGTGGATGTGCTGATCGTCGACACCGCGAACGGGCACGCCTCCGGGGTGACCGACATGATCCGCCGGCTCAAGGCTGAGAGTTCCGCCGCGCACGTCGACATCATCGGCGGCAACGTGGCGACCCGGGCCGGGGCGCAGGCGCTGGTGGATGCCGGGGCTGACGCCGTCAAGGTCGGTGTCGGGCCGGGTTCGATCTGTACGACGCGGGTGGTTGCCGGCGTGGGTGTTCCGCAGGTGACCGCGATCTACGAGGCGGCGCTGGCGTGCAAGGCCGCGGGCGTGCCGGTGATCGGGGATGGCGGACTGCAATACTCCGGCGATATCGCCAAGGCGTTGGTTGCCGGTGCCGACACGGTGATGCTGGGATCGCTGCTGGCCGGGTGTGACGAGTCACCGGGCGAGCTGGTGTTCATCAACGGCAAGCAGTTCAAGTCCTACCGGGGGATGGGCTCGCTGGGTGCGATGCAGACCCGTGGACGGGCGAAGTCGTACTCGAAGGACCGGTACTTCCAGGGCGATGTGACCGACAACGACAAGCTGGTGCCCGAGGGCATCGAGGGCCAGGTGCCCTACCGCGGGCCGCTGTCGGCGGTGGCGTATCAGCTGATCGGGGGACTGCGGCAGTCGATGTTCTACGTGGGTGCCCACAACCTCGCGGAGCTGCGTGACAACGGCCAGTTCGTGCGGATCACTGCCGCGGGCCTGAAAGAATCGCACCCCCACGACATCTGGATGACGGCCGAGGCCCCGAACTACACCAGCCGCTGACGGCTTCGCAGCACCGTTCATGCCCGCACCCTGCCTAGAGTGCGGGCATGACTCTGTACGACACGATGGTGCGCGACAAAGCTGATCTGCTCCGTCGGTTGCACACCGAGCCCGAGTTGCTCGTGCTCGTCAACGTGTGGGACGTGGCCAGCGCGAAGGTGGTGGCCGGTCTGCCTGGTTGCCGTGCGCTGGCGACCGCGAGCCATTCCATCGCCGCCTCACACGGGTACGAGGACGGCGAGCAGATTCCATTCGACCTGATGCTCGCGGCCATCGGCCGGATCGTCGCCGCGGTCGACCTACCCGTGACTGCCGACCTGGAAGCCGGTTATGGCGACGTGGGTGACACCGTCCGGAGGGCGGTCGGCGTCGGGGTGGTGGGCGGAAATATCGAGGACCAGCTGCGACCACTTACCGAGGCGGTCGCAGGCATGCGCGCGGCGGTCAACGCGGCCGAGACCGAGGGCGTGCCGTTTGTGTTGAACGCTCGCACCGACGCCTTTCTGATGACGGGGGACCGAGATGCCGATGCCGTGCTGGCGGATGCCATCGAGCGCGGCAGGGCTTTTCTGGACGCCGGGGCGGACTGTGTTTTCGTGCCAGGAAAGCTGAGCGCTGAGGTCATCGCCCGGCTGGTGGACGGCATCGGGCAGCGCAAGGTCAGCATTCTGGCGGCGCCGGGCACGCCGTCGCCGTCCGAACTCGCGGAGCTGGGGGTGGCACGGGTGTCGTTCGGCCCCTGGACGCAACGGTTGGCGCTCACCGCGTTGGCCGACACCGGCGCTGAGCTGCTGCGGGGCGACGGGCTTCCTGCTGATATCCGGTCGCTGTCCTGAGCCGTCGTCGGTTTCCTGCGCCATGGGCCGCGGGCGGATGGCGCAGAGGGCGTGGTTCATGGTCGGGTGTTGCGTTGTGGTTGTTGGGTGGGGTTGATCCAGGGTGGTGGGGTGAACCAGGGCAGTCCGTGTCGCATGGTGATGGTCCAGCCGCCGGTGTTGATGCGGTCGTGGTGGTGGTCGCAGAGTAGGCAGAGGTTGTCGAGGTTGGTGGGTCCGCCTTCTGCCCAGGGTTTGATGTGGTGTTTTTCTGTCCATTCGGGTGGGTCGGTACAGCCGGGGAAGGCGCAGCCCTGGTCGCGGGCGATCAACGCCAGGGTTTGGGTGGTGCTGGCGGTGCGTCGGGTGGTGCCGTAGTTGAGGAGCCCGCCCTTGCTGTTGTGCACGATCCACGCGATGCTGGCTTGGTCGGCCAGTCGTAGCGCCTGGGCGACGGACAGTTTTTGGCCGTAGCTGGTGGAGGCCAGTCCGGTGCCGGTCTCGAACTGCTGGGCGGTCATGGTGATCAGCACGGTCGCTGGTACCCCACCTGAGGTGGGTAGTTCCCCGGAGCGCAGGGCGAGTTTGAGGATCGAGCGGAACGCATCATGCATCCGTTGCCCGGCGGTGCGCTCATCCCGCTCACCCGACTTACCACCGTCACCGCGGTTACCGGACTCCCCGCGGTCGCCGGGTTCGGCGCGCTCTCCCGGCACTTTTGACTTGGCCGGCTCGGGCGCGGCGAGGGAGTGCAGCACGGTCATCGCCAGGGCGGCGGTGTCGGTGTCGAGGTCGGCGGTAAGTCGGTACATCCCGTCCCCGCGGGGCAGGCAGCTCAGAAACCGCCGCCGCCGCTGGGACTGCTCATCGGCCAGCCGGCCGTCCGGGTCCAGGGTGTCAACCAGTTGACGGGCGATCCCGCTCAGCGTCCCCGGGTCAAAACACAGGGCCTGCTCGACGAGGAACGCCTCCGCCTCGGCCTGGTCCTCAACCGGCAGCGACGCCGCGCGGAGGGTGCCCATGGCGCGGATGATGACGTCTACATGCCGGGCGGTGATGCCACCCTCCGCCCGGGCGGCCGCGGTCAAGGGCAGCACCGGCGGCAACACCTCACCCGACAGACTGAGCCTGGGCCCGAGTTCGTGGGCGTGCCGAACCCGCGACGAGGACTCAGCCGCAGACAGGTTCAGCACCCCCGACAGCACCTGCTTGGACCCGCGCATCATCAACCGACCCGCGACGTTCCGGGCCTCCAGCTCGGCGATCAGCACCGCATCGAAGGCCTCCAACTGCCGGCGCGCCCCCTCAGCCGAACGCACGATATCCAGCAGCTCATTATCAGACAGCGGGGACAATGGCGCCACGACCAAGGCGGCAACCGCGCCCGGCAAAGCCGACGCAGCCACCACCGCCGCTACCTCGCCCACCCCCGTCAATGCCATACACCAGACACTACGGAAAGGGTCTGACAAAACTGCTTCACGAGAAGAGGCCTTGGCACCTGCACCCAAGGTGATCGGGACTCGGGCGAAGTGTCGGCACTCCCCGGCCCCGCCACTGCAGCGAGCAGCAACTTCCGAGCTGAAGAGGGACTTGCTCCGCCGAGCCGCGCCTCACCGGACCAGGCACGGATCGTGGGTGAGGCAGCTAATTTCGCGCCGAAGCCAGCCGCTAGCTCAGTACCGCTACGCCTCCGGGTGCCACAGCTGCAAGGTAGGCACGCCGGGCGTTGCGAAGCCGAACACCTGGCCGTAGAAGGACAGCTCGGCCTCGCTCGAGTTGATGATGGTCTCGGTCCGCCGGAAGCCGTGCGACTCCCCCTCGTAGGCGATGTAGGCATGCGGAATTCCCTTTGCCACCATGGCATCGCGGAACATCTCGGCCTGCGACGGCGGCACCACCGGATCGTCCAGACCCTGCAGCAGCAATACCGGGCATGACAAACCGTCGACGTTGTTCACCGGCGCACGGGTCTCGTACAGCTCCCGCGCCTCGGGCAGCGGACCGATCAGGCCGTCCAGATAACGGGATTCGAAGTCGTGGGTGTCCTGAGCGAACTGGATGAGCTCCGCCACGCCGAAGTAGGAGACACCGCAGGCGAACGCATCGGTGCTGGTGAGCGCCGACAGCACCGTCCAGCCACCGGCGGAGCCACCCTCGATGCCCAGGCGAGCCGGATCGGCCAGTCCGGCCTCGGCCAGGCCCTGCACCGCGGCCACGGTGTCCTCGACATCCACGATGCCCCACTGGCCGCGTAACCGGTCGCGGTACTCGCGCCCGTAGCCGGTCGAGCCGCCGTAGTTGACGTCGATGATCCCGATGCCGCGGCTGGTGAAGTACGCCGTCCCGACGCTTGCCGCCGGCGTCACATGAGCGGTCGGACCACCGTGCACGAAGGCGACGTACGGCGGCAGTTCCCCGTCGGGCGCGGTGAAATGCGGATTGGCAGGCGGGTACACGATGGCGTGCACCTCGCGTCCCTGTGGCCCGGGAAAGGTCATGGCCTGGGCCTGGGACAGGTAGCTGGTGTCGGGCAGGTCATCGGCGGACAGCCGGACGACGGTGGAATCCGCACTGGGCAGCTGCAACCGCCGCAGCCCGGACGGCGTCCTGGCCCCGCCGGTACGCAGCAGCACCTCGCCGTCGCGCACGTCGCCGAGGTACAGCGTGGTCTGGTCGCCGAGGTCTACGTCGGTCAGCGTGCCCGTTGCCGGATCGAGAATGCCCAGCGTGTCCAAGCCGAACGTGCGAACCGTCAGCAGTCGCCCGTCAGCAAGCGGGCGGTACCAGGACCCGCCGAGCGTCCACATCGGGCCGCCGAAATCCGCCTCGACGGGGTACAGCGGGACAAGTTTCGGCTCGGCCGTCACGCCGACGCTGTACAGGTTCCACCAGCCTGTCCGGTCGCTGATCACGTACAGGGTGTCCGAGTCGCGCCATTCCGGCTGCAGCAGCGACTCCGTCGTCGAGCCGGCCAGCGTCCGAACCGTTGTCCAGCTGCCGTCCGCACCGCGCTCGGCAACCCTCAGTTCGGTGCCGTCCCACGGCATCTGCGGATGGTTCCAGGCGATCCAGGCCAACCGGGCGCCGTCCGGGGAAAGCCTCGCGCCGCTGAGAAAGTCCGATCCCGAGACGATCGAGCGCACCCGCGAGGAATCGGCGGCCGCCGAGCCGTCCACGGGAATCGCGCAGATATCGCGGACGATCGTGCCGTCCTCGGCGTGGCTCTCGCGGACGCACCACAGCTCGCTGCCGTCGGCCGACAGCTGCGGCTCGGCGTAACGAAGCCCTGCCGGAACAGCGGGTTCCGGGCTGAGCGGTACCGGCTCGTTCGCACCGGGGTCCAGCCGGTACAGCCGCTGGTCGGTGAACTCGGTGAAGATCAGCGCGCCGCCCGCGGTGCCGGTCCAGCTGGCACCGCCGTACTCGTGCACCCGGGTCCGGGCGTTCCACGGCGGGGGGAGTACGTCGATGGCCTGCCCGTCGGCATCGAGGCGACGAACCGCCTGCCGGCCCCCCTCGGCGGGGCGCAGCTCCGTCCACCACACCTCGTTGCCGAGGAACTGGCCGCCCGAGACCGGATGGCCCTTGCTGGCCAGGTCAGCGGCGGTGATGGGCGAGGTCCACGATCCGTAGGGTGCAGTCGTCATGAGGCGATCATGCCCGTCCGGGCAGCCCCCGTCATACTGCGTCGTCATACCCCGCCCGCGAAGCCGTGCTGGCGCCAGGCCTCATATGCCGCAACGGCTGCCGAGTTGGACAGGTTCAGCGATCGGCGTCCCGGCAGCATGGGAATCCGGACCTGCCCGGTGATGCGGGGATCGGCCAGCACCTCCGGCGGCAGGCCGGTCGGCTCGGTCCCGAACAGCAAGACGTCACCGGGCAGGTACCGGACGTCGGTGAAGACCGTCGCCGCCTTGGTGGTGAAGGCGAAAACCCGCGCGGGCAGCAGGCGCAGCCAGGCGCTGGCGAGGTCCTGGTGAACCGTGACCGAGGCCAGGTCGTGGTAATCCAGCCCCGCGCGGCGCAGCTTGCTGTCGGACAGGTCGAAGCCCAGCGGGCCGATCAGGTGCAGCTCGGCGCCGGTCGCGGCCACCATCCGGATCGCGTTGCCGGTGTTCGGCGGGATCCTGGGCTCGAGAAACGCGATGCGGAACATGACAAGCATGATTGCAGCCGAGGCGGGCACGGAGCGCCGCGCGCCGGTAGGGCAGACTTCGACCCATGCCTGAGACCGTTGAGATCGGACTGGGCCGCGAGGCGCGTCGCGGCTACCACCTGGACGAGGTCGCCCTCGTTCCCAGCCGGCGTACCCGTGGCTCGTCCGTGGTGTCGACCGCCTGGCAGATCGACGCGCACACCTTCGAGCTGCCGCTGGTGGCCGCCCCGTCCGATGCCGTCGTGTCACCGGGCTCGGCCGCCGAGATCGAGCGGCTGGGCGGGCTCGCGGTGCTCAACGGCGAGGGACTGTGGGCCCGGTACGAGGACCCCACCGAGGTGCTCGCCCGGATTGCCGACCCGGCCGGCTGCACCACCGCCGCGCTGCAGCAGATCTATGCCCAGCCGGTTTCGCCGGAGCTGTTGGGTCGCCGGACCGCCGAGCTGCAGGCCGCCGGCGTCCGGGTCGCCGTCCGGTTGTCGCCGCAGAAGACGGTCGCCCTGTCGCCCGAGGTGCTGAAGGCCGGCGTGGACCTGCTGGTCATCCAGGGCACGGTGATCTCGGCCGAGCACGTCGCCTCAGAGCACGCCGCCGACGACGCGCTGAACCTCAAGACCTTCATTGCCGACCTGGACATCCCGGTGATCGTCGGTGGCGTGACGAACTACCAGACCGCACTGCACCTGATGCGCACCGGCGCGGCCGGCGTGATCGTGGGCTACGGCGCGCACTCCGGTTCGACGACCCATTCGGCGCTGGGCATCGACGTGCCGATGGCGACCGCCATCGCCGACGCCGCCGCGGCACGGCGCGCCTACCTCGACGAGACCGGCGGCCGGTACGTGCACCTGATCGCCTACGGCGACATCACCACCGGCGGCGACGTGGCCAAGGCGCTGGTCTGCGGCGCGGATGCCGTGATGCTCGGCGAGGCGCTGGCCGGCGCGTCCGGGGCACCCGGTGGCGGACGGTACTGGGACCCGACCGCCTCGCACCCTCGGGTGCCGCGGTCGGCGCTGATCGACCTGGGACTGGAGCCGGAGGACCGGCCGTCCCTGGAAGAGGTGCTGACCGGCCCGACGGCGGACCCGAGCGGTGAGCGCAACCTGTTCGGCTCGTTGCGCCGGGTGATGGCCAAGTGCGGTTACTCGTCGGTGAAGGAATTCCAGAAGGCCGAGCTGATCGTCACCGGCCTGCGCTGACTACCCAGTCTTTACCGACCGTAACTTGTGATCAGGGTGTTCGTGCTGGCCCGGGAAGCCTCGCTCGACTTGATGAGCCCGCGGACGGCGCGCACACTGGTTGCGTGGACAGCGCGCTGCTGGTGGTCGTCGGCGTTCCGGCGGTCCTCTTCGCTGCGCGCCAGGGGACCCGAGCGGTCCGGCACGAGTGGCACCGGATCACCGAGCAGCGCCGTCCCCTCGCTCCCGCCACCGTTCCGATCGAGCGAGTGACCGCGACGCTTCGACGGTTGCGCAGTGAGCTCGAAACCCGTGAGAACCGGCCGGGACTGTCCGGTAAGGGAATGCGGATGGGTGCCGTCCGGCTGGCGTATGTCGACGTGCTCGCGGTGGCCTGCCACCAGCTCGACGTGCCACCGCCGCGGACGTTCCGCGACTGCCAGACACCGCTCGCGGAGATCTACCGCGTGGAGGCACAACTGCGCGAGCGCGGCCTGGACGTGCGCGAGCCCGCGCGCCACGCGGCTTGATTGCTCGGCTCAACTCACCCAACTCGGTTCGCACCGGCGCAAGGACTGCAACGTTCTGGACCGCTGGCCGCATCTGCTTAGGTAGCGGGTGAGTCCATACTTGGTGGTCCGTCCCGAAGGAGTTGATATGCGGTTGTACGCGGCAGGACTCATAGTCGCCCTCGCGGTGACGGGCTGCGCGTCGAGCGGCCAGCGTCACGCGGCCGGCGGGGGGGCGAGCGAGGGCACGACCAGCGGTCCCGTCATGGGTGGCACGGCCAGCCCCAGCGCACCCAGCGGTACGCCCAGCAGCCCGCCGAGCTCATCGGTGAGCTGCCCGACCGACCTGAACTTCGATCAGCCGAACGGTCCCTCGGCGCAGGCGCTGCCGTCCAAGATCACGGTGTCCTGGGTGCTGCGGTGCTCGATCGTCAGCAAGGGCGCCAAGCGGGTACTGAACGTGGAGCGTTCCGACAGCGACGCCACGAACCTGGTGGACGCGCTGCGGGTTCCGTCCGGGCACAAGATCAAGGGGGTCTGCCCGATGTACCGGGCGGCGGTGCCTTACTTCGCGCTGGTGCAGCCCGACGGCAGTGCGCTCGCGCCGAAGGTGCCGGTGACGAACTGCGGGCAGGCGCAGCCCGAGGTCCTGCAGGCGCTCAACGCCCTGACGTTCAAGGTGATCAGCACCAAGCCGCTGCCGTAACCGGTGCCTTACAGCCAGCCTTTACGTTTGAAGATCAGGTAGAGCGTGCCGGCGAGGCCCACGATGACCAGCACGCTGGTGATGAAGCCGCCGTGCTTTCCGAAGCCCGGGTAGGGCACGTTCTGGCCGTAGAACCCAGTGACGGCGGTAGGAATGGCGATCAGCGCGGTGTAGGACGTCAGCTTCTTCATGATCGTGTTGAGCCGGGCGTCCTGCAGCGACAGGTTCGTCTCGAACACCGAGCTGATCATGTCCCGCAGTGACTCGGTCCACTCCGCGGCGCGCAGCACGTGGTCGTAGAGGTCGTCATAGTACGGCCGCAGCTCCTCGGTGATGTCGAAGTCCCGCCGCATCAGGGTGTTCACCACCTCGCGCATCGGCAGTACCGCGCGGCGAACGTGCACCAGTGCCTTGCGCAGCGCGAAGGTCCGGCGCTGGGTCTCGTGGTTGGTGCTGGCCTGGTCGAAGAGCAGGTCCTCCAGGTCCTCGATCTCGTCGTCGAGTTGCTGCACCACGTCGAAGTGCCCGTCGACCAGAACGTCGAGCATCCCCCAGGCAAGCGCCTTCACGCCGTACTTGATCAGGTCGCTGTTCTCGTCCCAGCGCTCGACGATCCGGTCCACGTCGAACTCGTCGGCGTGCACGGTGACGAAGGCGTGCTTGAGGACGAACGCCGAGACCTGGGTGTACGCGAGCTCGCCACTGTCGCTGTCCAGCCGCAGTGAGTAGGCCGTGAGAAAGGTGTGGGTGGAGTACCGCGAGGCCTTGGGACGCTCATGGTGTGCCGTCACGTCCTCGACGGCGAGCGCGTTCAGGGCCAGCTCGGTGCCCAGCTCGGCGAGCCGGTCGGCGTCCGGCGCCTGCAGGTCCGCCCATACCAGGCAGTCCTCTTCGCAGATGTACTGCGACAGGTCCTCGAAGGGGAAGTTCTCCTTCTCCAGGACGCCGTTGCGCCACAGCCTGGTGCGGACGGCAGCTTCGGTCATGGCGACAGTGTGCATTCCGTCGCTGTGGACTCCGCCGGCCGGTGCCCCAGCAGGGCGCGAACGGCGGACGCGAGCTTCTCGCGCAGCCCCTGCTCTGACACCAGACCGTCGGTGCCCACGAGGTCGCGGCTCATCGGCAGCCGCAAGCACGCCGGCTCGATCACATCCGCGCCGACATATCCGAGCACGGTCGCCAGCGACGTGTGGGCGCCGGCGCCACCGGTCGGCGCGGCCACCGACGAGGCGTTGATCCAGGCGACCGGCTTGCGGTAGATCTCACCGCCCCCGACCGTCCAGTCCAGCAGGTTCTTGAAGCTGCCCGGCAGCGCTCCGGCGTACTCGGGCGTGCAGAACAAGATCACGTCCGCCTCGGCGATCTGCCGGCGCAGCTCGTTCACCGGCGCCGGCAGCGGCTCGTGGTCGTCGTCCGGGTTGAACGCCGGCAGCTCGGCCAGCCCGTCGAACAGCTCGGAATGGGTGCCGGGCGGTGCCACGGCCGCGGCCGTCCGGAGCACCGCGGTATTGGTCGAGCCGTGCCGGGTACTGCCCGACACCAGCAGCAAGCGAGTCTTGTTCACGGCACTGGATTGGATCACTTCGTTCACGGCACTGGATTGGATCACTTCGTTCACGGAAGAACCGTATCGTCTCGAGCTATGTCATGGGATGTGTCGCAACTGCCCTCGTACGCCGGAAAGGCAGCCATCGTCACGGGAGGCAATTCGGGCATCGGTTTCTACACCGCGCTGGAGCTCGCCCGGCACGGCGCGCGGGTGTATCTGGCCTGCCGCAATGCCGAGGCTGCTGACCACGCCGTGCAGCGGATCCGGGCCGTCGCGCCGGACAGTGACGTCGACGTGCTGGTGCTGGACCTGGCGTCGCTGGAGTCGGTGGCCGCGCTGGCGGCCGGCTGGGACGGCCCGCTGGACCTGCTGGTGAACAACGCCGGCGTGATGGCACCGCCGTCCTGGCGTGCCACCGCGGACGGCTTCGAGCTGCAGTTCGGCACGAACCACCTCGGCCACTTCGCGCTGACCGGACGGCTGCTGCCCGCGCTGCTCGCCGCCACCGCCCCGCGCGTCGTCACGGTCGCCTCGATCGCACACCGCAACGGCAGTGCCGAGGTGCTGTTCGGCAATCCGGCGCGGGGTTACCGGCCACCGCGGGCATACTCGAACTCGAAGTTGGCGAACCTGCTGTTCGGCCTGCAGTTGCAGCGTCGCGCGAGCGCCGCCGACTCGGCGCTGACCTCCACCGTGGCGCATCCCGGGGTGTCGGCGACGAACCTGTTCCGTAGCACCGACGGGATGGGAGCCAACCCGGTCCTACGTGGGGTCTGCGGCGTGCTCGGGCAGGTGCTGCTGCAATCGGCGGCGGCCGGGGCGGTGCCGACCCTGTACGCGGCGGCGGTCGCGGCACCCGGCTCGTACAGTGGGCCGAGCTGGCCGGGGGAGTTCCGCGGCGGCGTGGGATCGGCGCGGATCAGCCCGGCGGGGCAGGACCCGGGCTTGGCCGCTCAACTGTGGGACCTGAGCGAGGAGCTGACGGGTGTGTCCTATAACTGGGCGTGAGCTGGGCTGGTGCTCTGAGCCGCTGCGCTCTGAGACAATGGCTCGGTGCAGACCGACACCGTTCTCGTCGTTGACTATGGGGCGCAGTACGCGCAGTTGATCGCCCGGCGGGTGCGGGAGGCCAAGGTCTACTCCGAGATCGTGCCGTCCTCGATGCCCGTCGCGGAGATCCTGGCGAAGCGGCCCTGCGCGATCATCCTGTCCGGTGGCCCGGCGTCGGTGTACGCGCCCGGTGCGCCGGCCACCGATCCGGAGCTCTTCACGCAGGGGGTGCCGGTCTTCGGCATCTGTTACGGCTTCCAGGCCATGACCAAGGCGCTCGGCGGCGACGTCGCCAACACCGGTGGCTCGGAGTTCGGCCGGACGCACCTGAACGTGCTGGCGCCGGGCGCACTGTTCGCCGGCGATACCGAGCTGATCGAGTCCCGCCAGGTGTGGATGTCGCACGGCGACGAGGTGACCCGGGCACCGGACGGCTTCGTGGTGACCGCCTCGTCCGCGGGCGCTCCGGTGGCTGCCTTCGAGGACACCGCACGTGGTTTGGCCGGCGTGCAGTTCCACCCAGAGGTGCTGCATACCGAGCAGGGCCAGCAGCTCCTCGAGAATTTCCTGTACGACATCGCCGGCCTGAAACCGGACTGGACCGACGCGAACATCATCGACGAGCAGGTCGCGTTGATTCGCGAACAGGTCGGCGACAACAGGGTGATCTGTGGTCTGTCCGGCGGCGTGGACTCCGCCGTCGCGGCTGCGCTGGTGCAGAAGGCAGTGGGCGACCAGCTCACCTGTGTCTTCGTCGACCACGGTTTGCTGAGGGCCGGCGAGGCGGAGCAGGTCGAGACCGATTTCGTCGCGGCCACCGGGGTATCGCTGAAGATCGTCGATGCCCGGCTGCAGTTTCTCGATGCACTGGCGGGCGTGACCGATCCCGAGCAGAAGCGCAAGATCATCGGACGGGAGTTCATCCGCTCCTTCGAGCAGGCCGAGCGTGAGCTGATCGCCTCGACCGAATCCGGGCCCCCGTTCTCGTTTCTCGTCCAGGGCACGCTCTATCCGGACGTGGTCGAGTCCGGTGGCGGAACCGGGACGGCGAACATCAAGAGCCACCACAACGTGGGTGGCCTGCCGGGCGATCTGCAGTTCTCGCTGGTGGAACCGCTGCGCACGCTGTTCAAGGACGAGGTCCGCCGGGTCGGCCTGGAACTGGGCCTGCCCGAAGAGATCGTGTGGCGGCAGCCTTTCCCCGGTCCCGGGCTGGGCATTCGCATCGTGGGGGCGGTGGACGCGTCCCGGTTGGAGATCCTGCGCCGGGCCGACGCGATCGCGCGCTTCGAGCTGTCCGCGGCGGGGCTGGACCGCGACATCTGGCAGTGTCCGGTGGTGCTACTCGCGGACGTCCGCTCGGTCGGGGTGCAGGGCGACGGGCGCACCTATGGCCACCCGATCGTGCTGCGGCCGGTGTCGTCGGAGGACGCGATGACCGCCGACTGGACGAGGGTTCCGTACGAGGTGCTCGAGAAGATCTCCACCCGCATCACCAATGAGGTCCGCGAGGTGAACCGGGTGGTGCTGGACGTGACCAGCAAGCCGCCGGGCACCATCGAGTGGGAGTAGGACAGCGGACGAGATACCGACCAGTGGTCATCGCCGCCTAGGTTGAGTAGGTGGTCACTGCCGGGCGTGCGCAGGAAGTTGAGGCGGTCCTCGGGCGTCTGGCCAGGTGGGCTGGGCTGCGCGGTGATATCCGCGCCCTTGCACTCGTCGGCTCGTGGGCTTACGGGAGGCCGCGCTGCGACTCGGACGTTGATGTCGTCCTGCTCACCGAGTTCCCGTCGAGCTATATCGACAGCGAGGACTGGCTGGCCGGCGTAGGCGGCGTGCGCCTGGTGAGAACGGCCAAATGGGGCGTCATCACGGAGCGACGGTTCGCTCTGCAGAGTGGCCTCGAGGTCGAACTCGGCGTTGGCGTGCCCACGTGGGCGCGGACCAACCCTGTCGACGAGGGCACCCGGCATGTCGTGTCAGACGGCATGCGGGTTCTCTATGACCCGGACGGGATGTTGGAAGCGCTCGCCGCTTACTGCGGGGGTCCGCCCGTCCGGTAGTGGGCTGGCCCGGCGGAATTGTCAGTACGTTCGATTATCCTGAATCTATGCCGATCAGGGATTTCGACCCGAGTGAGTGGGACCTTCCGCCCCTCGATGTCGCCGCCCTGCTCACTGAGCCGCCGCCGGAGCGCGATGAATTCTGCGGCGTGGTGCTCGGTTCTGAGCTGGGTGAGTTCTCCTCTGTCGGCTCGGGCATTCCGGTCGATCTCGGCGCTCAGGTGCACGACGACCTTGCCGCTGTCCGCCCCGGCCTGGCCGAGCTGGCGCGTGTGGGATCGACCGACTTCGGCGTGCTTGACGAGGTCGAGCGGGTGGACGCGTTGCTGGCCATCGAGAAGCAGCGCGCCTGGCTGGATTCCCTGCAACAGCAACTGCTGGCGCTCATCTCGGTGCGGGATTCCTCCGCCGAGCACTGGTGTGTCGAAGAGATCGGTGCCGCCCTGCGACTGTCCGGGCAGGTGGCCCAAGCGAAGCTGAAGAACGCCGAGCAGTTGTGCGACCGGCTACCTGCCACCTTCGGTGCGCTGGCCGATGGTCAGATCGCGGTGCTGCAGGCCACGGCGATCACCGAAGCCTCCTTCGAGCTGGACGACGCGCTGCTGCCACGCTACGAGGCCCGGGTGCTCACGCGGGCTCCCGAGCAATCGCTGAGTCAACTGAAGCAATCCGCCAAGCGCGCCGTCACCAGCCTCAACCCCACGACGGCCGAGGCCAAGCGTCAGAAGGCCCTGCACGACCGGCATGTTCGCCTCACCCCTGCCGAGAACGGCATGGCCTGGCTGACGTCGCTGCTTCCCGCCGCCGACGCCAAGGCAATCTATGCCCGCATCGACGGCGCTGCTCGGATGGCTCCCGGCACCGATCCGCGCTCGGCCGACGAGCTCCGTGCCGATGCGCTCGTCAACGGAATCCTCAACGGCATTCAGGGTGAACTGCCCACCGCGCACGGACGCCAGCCGCGAGTCAGCGTCATCATCGGCTTGGACAGCCTCGTCGGCAAGGACAACGAGCCTGGTTGGCTGGACGGTTACGGAGCTATCACCGCGGCCTACGCCCGCGAGATCGCGCACGACCCGACCGGGACGTGGCGGCGGCTGGTAACCGATCCGGTGTCCGGCCAACTGCTCGACTATGGGACGACGAGATACCGGCCACCGCAGCATCTGGCCGACCACGTGATCGCGCGCGATGGCGAATGCGCCTTCCCGTTCTGCGCCCACAGTGCCGCGCATGCCGACCTGGACCACATCGACGAGTTCCCGCAAGGCCCTACCTCGGCAGATAACCTGCAACCGCTGCATCGCAGACACCACAACAGCAAGACCCACGGCGGATGGAAAGCTGACCGTGACCCCGCCACCGGAAATACAGTCTGGACGAGCCCACAAGGCAGGACGTATCCGAGCCGGTCACCCGACCGCTGGACGAATCCCGGCTACTGGTCCACACCGGAGTCGCCACCCGCGGCTGAGCCGGATGGCGCTGATCGGCAGTCCCATGATTCTTACGACGCCCTGCCGTACGACGACGCCCTGCCGTACGACGACGCCCTGCCGTACGACGACGTCCTGCCGTACGACGACGCTCTGCCGTACCGCGAGGTGCGGTCTGTCGATAACCCGTATGACGACGTGCCGTTTGTCAATGAGTGGTATGACGATGACGGTCATCCCGATAAGGACTAGGCGTCTAGCGGTCGCCGCCGGATGCCGTGCTTTTCGGCGGGCAGTGGGCGCCGGCTCAGCTGATCCGGTCGACCTGCACGTGGCCGGCAGTGAGGTCGACATAGATGGTGATCGGCTGACCGGTGACCGCCGTGGCGGCCGGCAGTTCGAGGTGCACGTTGGCTCCGCTGACGTAATCGCCGATGGAGTGGGACGTGCCGTTCTGGATCTCGCCCATGTGCACGTCCGCGATCACGGTGGCGTTCAATTTGACAGGCAAGACCACCCGCACCTCGCCGGCAGCCTGGGTCAGGTGCACTGCTACTGGGGCAGCGGTTCTCTCCGAGCCCGTCGAGCCGACGTTCAGCTTCGTCAGATCCAGCGTCGATTGCCCGGCGAACTGCCGATGATCACCTAGTTGGCTCACCGACGTGGGCAGCCAGCCGATCTGCCCGGAGCCGTCACTCAGACTCGCCCGGGTACCACCGAACACCAGTGCCAGCGCAGCCAGCATCGCGATCGGCAGCAGCAGCAGCAGCGTGATCCGCCGTGTGACCAGACTGAGCAGCAGCCCCGCTCCCAGCACAGCCAGCCCGGTCCACAGGTACGCCGGGAACGGCACTCGGGTGAACGCGTCCAGCATGGCAACCAAGGCCCACGCCATGGCGAGCGCCAGGGCGACCCCGACCTTGATCGGCCGGCGGCGCCGGATCCGCTCGGCATGTGCAACCTTGGTCTCGGCCAACCACGCTTGCATCGACTGCCGGGTGTCGCTCAACGGCGGAATCAGCGGCGGACCCACCGGCGGTGCGCTCGTAGCCGGAACGTACTCAGTGGTGTCGGTGGTGGCTTGCGGCGGGGTCCAGGCAGGCGGCGGCTGCACGGCGCCTGTCGGCCCGAGAGGTGCAGCACCCGACTCAGGTACAGCGCCCGACTCAGATGCAGCGCCCGACTCAGGTGCGGCACCCGAATCGACACTGCCCGAACCCATGGGGATTGGCGGCGTGCCGCGGCCCAGTCGGTTCAGCAACACCAGCGTCAGGATCGCGATCAGCATCAGAGCAGGAAATGTCGGACCCGGGGCCCACCATGAGAACCATGCAATCCACAGCACGATGGCGCCCCCGATGATGACGAGCCACGGCGGAACCCGCCGACGACGCAGTTGTGCGATCGTCCGGTCGAGCGCCGAATCGGCTTCCTGCGGTTCGGGGATCAGCAACCACGCCATTCCGTACAGCAGCAACCCGACGCCGCCGAAGAAGGACAGCACCGCGAACAGCACTCGGAAGATGACTGCGTCGACTATGAAGTACTCGCCCAGGCCGCCGGCCACACCGGAGATCATGCGGTCCCCGCGGCTCCGGCGTAGCGGGCGAACGCCCGGCACCCGGCCAGAGCTCGCCGGGTCAGAATCGGTCATCGTCGTCATGCCATCCAGCCTGGGGACTCGCGCTCCGCAACGGTATCGGGGAGCACCCGGAACCGTCCCTGATTCGCCGACGGCATCGAAGGCCAGGGTCTCACCTGATACCGCGATCGCCATGCGCCAGCCATGATAGGTGCGACATGAGCACCCAGACCGCACCGCCACCAACCGAGCTCGCACCACGGCTGTACCGCAATGCCCGCACCCGGGTACTGGGCGGCGTCGCCGGCGCCATCGCCGATCACCTGGGTGTGCAGCGGTCCTACGTGCGCGCCGCCTTCGTCGTGCTGTCCTTCAGCGCGGGCCTGGGCATCCTGCTCTACGGCGCGTTCTGGATCGTGCTGCGCACACCGCCGGAAACCGAGTCCGAGAACCGGTTCCGCTCCGGTGCTGAGTACGTGCTGGCCGCCGTCGCGGGTGCCACGGTGCTGCTGCTCAACCTGCACGCGCTGCCGCTCGGCGGCTGGTTCGTTCCGTCCGTGCTCGCGTGTTTCGGCGGAGCGCTGCTGTGGCGGCAGGCCTCGGAAACGGAGCGTGAGCGCTGGCGGCGGCTGTCCCGGTCCTCCCTCTCGGCCGGTGCCGCGGACCGGATCGGATGGCTTCGGATCATCGCCGGCATCGGCCTGGTGCTGGCCGGCGCGATCTTCATCCTGGCCCGAGCCGGGCTGAGCGCGGCCGGTGTGGGACTGGCGGCGGTGCTCGTGACCGCCATCGGCATCGCGCTGATCACCGGTCCCTGGTGGCTGAAGCTGGCTCGCGAGCTGTCCGAGGAGCGGCGGGAGCGTATCCGCAACGAGGACGGGCCGACCTCGCCGCCCACCTGCACGACTCGGTGCTGCAGACGCTCGCCCTGATCCAGCGCTACGCCGACCAGCCCCGCGAGGTGACCCGGCTGGCCCGCAGCCAGGAGCGGGAACTGCGGACCACCCTGTACGCCAGCGCGGTTCCGGAAGGACAGCTGAGCCAGGCGCTGCGCAATGCGGCGGCCGAAGTCGAGGACACCTACGCCATCACGATCGATGTCGTCGTCGTCGGAGACCGGGCGCTGGACGCCCAACTGGACGCGCTCACCGCGGCGAGCCGGGAAGCCCTGGTCAACGCCGCCAAGCACGCCGGCGTCACCACGGTGTCGATGTATGCGGAGGTGGACGACCGCGGCGCCGAGGTGTTCGTGCGGGACCGGGGCGTCGGCTTCGATCCCGCTGCCAGTTGCGACCCGTCCCGGCAAGGCATTCGAGGATCGATCATCGGACGGCTGGAGCGCCACCGCGGCGTTGCCACCATCCGCTCCACGCCAGGCGGGGGAACCGAAGTGCAGATGCGAGTGGAGTTCTGATGAGCGAGCGCGAATCCGGAGTGCCGCCGAGAGTGGTTCTGGTCGATGACCACGGCATGTTCCGCGCCGGCGTCCGCGCCGAGCTCGGAGGGTCGGTCGACATCGTGGGAGAGGCCGCCACCGTCGCCGAGGCCATCGCCACCATCGTGCACACCCGGCCCGACGTGGTGCTGCTCGACGTGCACCTGCCCGACGGCGGTGGTCCCGCGGTGGTCGCGGCGAGCCTGCCGGTCGCGCCCGGAACCCGGTTCCTGGCGCTGTCGGTATCCGACGCCGCGGAGGACGTCATCTCGGTGATCCGGGCCGGCGCCCGTGGCTACGTCACCAAGACGATCTCGGGCACCGACCTCAGCGATGCGATCCGTCGAGTGGCGGACGGGGACGTGGTCTTCTCACCGCGGCTGGCAGGTTTCGTGCTGGACGCCTTCCGTGACGGCGGAGCCGGTCGGGATGACGCGTCCGGTGTGGCAACCGGATCGGAAGAACTCGACAGCTCCGACCTGGACCAGCTGACGCCGCGTGAGCAGGAGGTGCTGCGGCTGCTCGCCCGGGGCTATTCCTACCGTGAGATCGGCTCGGAGCTGTTCATCTCGGTCAAGACGGTAGAGACGCATGCCTCCAATGTGCTGCGCAAGCTGCAGCTGTCCTCGCGGCATCAGCTCACCCGGTGGGCCGCGGACCGTCGAATCGTCTGAGAGTTCTGCCTAGTGAGCGCCGCGGCAGACCCGCAGGACGGCGTCGGCCAGGGCCGGCCCGCCGGTGCCGAGGCTGGCACGGTAGTGGTCGTGGATGGCGCGCTCGCGGCCGAGTTCGACGCGGGTGCCGCCGGCGTTCATGCGAGCGGCCTGAATGCGGCGGGAGAGAGCCGCCCGCTCGTTGACCAGCCGGCTGATCGCCTCGTCGAGGGCGTCGATCTGACCGCGCAGGGTGTCGACGGCGCCTGGATCGTCCACGATCGTGGTGGTGGGATCGACGCTTGGCGCGCTGGCTGCGCTGGCTGCGCTGGTGGGGGTGAGTGGGTTGCTTGCGGTGACTGGGCTGCTTGCGGTGACTGGGCTGTTCGTCATGAGGGGCTTCCTGTCCGGTCGAGCGTGCTGGTGGCGGGCCGCTCGAGCTCGGGAACGCAAAACGCCCCGGGCTCATGCGGCCCAGGGCGTTATCGGCTGTATTGGCTGTGTCAGCTCAACCGAACGCTATGGGCACCGCATAGCGGTACCCATAGAAAAAGGAACGTCCGGTGATCTGCACCGGCCTACCTTGGCACGACTGTCCCGGATCGGGCAACCGCCGTCCCGGTAGGTGGTACGGCAAGCGGTGCGGCGGAACTGTCGGAGTGTGGTCGTAGGCTGTTCTTCGATGAGTGCCGAACCCGCCCCATGGTCCGCGACCAGCCTTGACGATCGTCGCGCCCCTGCTGTGCCCGCTGAAGATCCCCAATCGCGTACCGAGGCGCTGCTGGCGGGGCTGAACCCCCAGCAGCGTGCCGCTGTCGCGCACCGCGGGTCGCCGCTGCTGATCGTGGCGGGCGCCGGTTCCGGCAAGACCCGGGTGCTCACCCAGCGGATCGGGTACCTGCTGGCGGCCCGGGGTGCCAAGCCGTCCGACATTCTCGCTATCACCTTCACCAACAAGGCCGCCGGTGAGATGAAGCAGCGGGTCGCCGACCTGATCGGCCCGCGCGCGAACGTCATGTGGGTGTCGACGTTCCACTCGATGTGCGTCCGGATCCTACGGGCGCAGGCCAAGCACATCGGCATGCGGCAGTCCTTCACGATCTATGACGCCGACGATGCCCGCCGGCTGGTCACAATGGTGGTGCGTGAGCTCAATCTCGACCCGAAGCGCTATCCACCGCGGTCGCTGTCCGTGCAGATCTCCAACCTGAAGAACGAGCTGGTCGGACCGGCCGAGTTCGCCGAGCGGGCGACCGGCGCGCAAGAGAAGGTGATCAGCGAGGTGTACGAGCGTTACCAGCACCGGCTCACCGAGTCCCAAGCGCTCGACTTCGACGACCTGATCATGACCACGGTGCGGTTGCTGCAGACGCAGCCGGACGTCGCCGAGCACTACCGCCGGCGATTCCGCCACGTGCTGGTCGACGAATACCAGGACACCAACCACGCTCAGTACGTCCTGGTCGCAGAGCTGTCCAAAGGCATCGAGCGGGGAGCTGGCGACACAGCGGGTACCGGCGCTCTGCCGCCCGCTGAACTGTGCGTGGTCGGTGACGCGGACCAGTCGATCTATGCCTTCCGTGGCGCGACCATCCGCAACATCGACGAGTTCGAGCGCGACTATCCCGACGCCACCACGATCCTGCTGGAGCAGAACTACCGGTCCACCCAGACGATCCTGGGCGCCGCCAATGCGGTCATCGCCCGCAACCCGGACCGGCGCCCGAAGAACCTCTGGTCCGAAGCCGGCGACGGTGAGCGGATCGAGGGTTTCGTCGCTGAGAACGAGCACGACGAGGCCCGGTGGGTGGCCGAGCGCATCGACGAACTCACCGACGCGGGCCTGGCCACACCGTCGGACGTCGCCGTGTTCTACCGCACCAACGCGCAATCGCGAGTGTTCGAGGACATCTTCATCCGGCTCGGCCTGCCGTACAAGGTCGTCGGCGGCGTCCGGTTCTACGAGCGCAGAGAGGTTCGGGACCTGCTCGCGTACCTGCGGGTCATCGCCAACCCGTCCGACCTGGTCAGCTTGCGGCGGATCCTCAACACTCCCCGTCGCGGCATCGGGGACCGAGCCGAGATGTTCGTCGAGACCTATGCCGAGCGTGAGCGAATCCCGTTCGCCGAGGCGCTGATCCGAGCCGACAACATCATCGGCCTGGCGCCCCGGTCGGCCAATGCCATCGCCGGATTCGTCAAGCTGCTGGGGGAGTTGCGCGAGATCGCCGCCAGCCCCGAGCACGGGTCGCCGAGCAACATCCTGGACGAAACCCTCAGCCGGACGGGCTACCTCAAGGAGCTCGAGGCGAGCGCCGACCCCCAGGACGAGGGCCGGGTGGACAACCTGCGCGAGCTCGTCAGCGTCGCGGCGGAGTTCGAGGAACAGCGGGCGCAGCTTGACGAGCCGGCCGACCTCAATGCCTTTCTGGAGCACGTGTCCCTGGTCGCCGACGCCGACTCGATTCCGGACCGGAGCGGTGGCGTGGTCACCCTGATGACACTGCACACCGCCAAGGGACTGGAGTTTCCGGTGGTGTTCCTGACCGGCATGGAAGACGGCATCTTTCCGCACCAGCGCACCTTCGGCGAGCCGTCCGAGCTGGCCGAGGAGCGCCGGCTGGCCTACGTCGGCATCACCCGCGCCCGGCAACGGCTGTACCTCAGCCGGGCGGTGGCCCGGTCGGCGTGGGGCCAGCCGGCGTTCAATCCCCCGTCCCGGTTCCTCGACGAGGTGCCCGTCGAGCACACCCACTGGAGCGGCGCGATCAACCGGCAGCCGTTCGTCGGCTATCCCGAGGACGCCTCGTCCGGGCAATACTCCGACCACGGCTACCGGGCGAAGCCGCGGCCGGGCAAGAGCGGCAGCCCCTCGCTGTCCTTCGGATCCGGCAAGAACGTGAAACCGGGGATCAGCCTCGAAGTCGGCGACCGGGTGAACCACGACGGGTTCGGCATGGGGACCGTGGTGGCGACGCGCGGCGCCGCCGAGAAGGCTCAGGCCGAGGTGGACTTCGGAGCACTGGGCAGCAAGTGGCTGGTGCTGCGGTTCGCGCCGCTGGAAAAACTCTGACCCGCGGCCTACCCGGTTACGGATTGCATCCCGGAGTGGGACCCGCGTAGTCGGGAGAGCGCAGCACGATGAGGTCGCCCTGGGTGAAGACCGGCACGTAGCCCTTCGCCCGGACGTCGGCGAGCACCGCCTGCGGAGTCGGCAGCTGGAAGCCCACGTCCGCCTGCGACATGTCCAGCGCCACGAAGTCCGTCCGGGGCGTCGACACATCCGGCAGCGTCACCCGGTCGCGGTTGGTCAGGTGTGCCGCCAACCGGTCGTCCACCGAGACGCACACCCCGCTGGGCAGCTGCGCCACGGCAGCGCGCTGGTCGCGCAGGTGCTGGCTGACGCGCCAGGCCTCGCCGGTGGCCATTCGCCGGAACACCATCGGCGTCGGGTTCGGCACCACGCTGATCAGCACCGCGACGGCGACCAGGTAGCCGATCAGCACCCGTCTCGGCACCGGCCGCGACCAGATCCGGAGCCTGCCGCCGCCGTCGATCATGGCCAGCACCAGGACGACCCAGGGCAGCGCGTTGTAGTGGAAGTGCGTCGTCCACACGTGGTCGCGCGAGTTGAAGAAGCGTTCGGCGAGCAGTGGAAACGCGATCAGGGCATAGCGCGACCGCAGCGGGAGCAGCGCCAGCGGCACGAGGAAGAACCCGAGCGTTTCTGCCTTGATCGACGGCGTGACGAACAGCCGGACGGTGCGGAGTGGGTGCGCCACGATGTTGACCAGCGCGTGCGGCAGGTCCTGGCCCAGGGCGTCGAAGGTCCAGTACGCGAACTGCCCGTTCGGCGCGAAGGCGGGAATGACCAGCGCGGTGACGAGGAAGTAGCCGACCGCCCCAGTGCCGACCAACCAGAGCGCGGTGCGCCGGGGCCGATGCAGCAACCGCAGCAGGCCGATCACCACCACGATCACGCCCATGTCCTCGCGCACCAGCATCAGCAGGCCGGCCGAGATCAGCAGCGCTCGGTCGTCCCGGCGATCCAGTGCGTCGATGGTCGCGGCGAGAATCGGCACGCCCCACGCCACCTCGTGAAAGTCGAAGTCCACCATCGCCTGGAGTGCCCAGCCGGTTCCGTAGACCGCGGCCACCGCCAGGGCAGCGCCCAAACCCATCCGGCGGCGGGCGAAGGCATACACGAACGGCACCGAGGCGGCGATCAGTCCCGACTGCACGACGAGCAACGTCGCCGGGCTGTCGAACACCCAGTACAGCGGCGCGGCGAGGGCGATGATGGGGTGAAAGTGGTCGGCGAAGATGTTGTAGCCCGCGCCCTTGAGCGTCACGATCGGCGCGTGGAAGTGCGCGTACTCCCGCACCGCCTGGTCGAAGATGCCCAGGTCGTAGCCCGCCGTCAGGTACGTGACCTGGCGGGCGAGCGCGTACACCGAGTAGACCGCGAACAGCGCCAGGCTGAGCAGCGTGATCGGCCGGTTCGCCGCAACCCGAGCGGCCCGGAGCGCGGCCCCGAGCTGGGCGATCACAGCACTGTCACGCGCGGGCCGTCTGCTTCCAGACCTGCCGGACGGCGAACCAGGTCAGCCATACCAACAGCGCGTTGCGCGCGGCGAGATCCAGCGTCACCAGCGGCATCAGCGAATGCGTCTTGAGCAGGGCGTTGTAGCCGACCGGAAACACCAGCTGGGTGGCGATGGCGGTGACCAGCAGCACCCGGCCGAAGGTCCGCACCGACCGGTTGGCGGGGGCCCGCACCGCCAGCGCGGCGACCGGGCCGCCGAGCCACAGCAGGTACTGCGGGCTGAGCGTCTTGTTCGTCACCGTGACGACCAGCGCGGTTGCCAGAAACAGCCAACCGAGGGTCTCGGCACTGGGAGACACCTTGAGCGCGCGCCACCAGAGGGTGACCAGCAGCACGCCGCCGAGCACGGTGAGCACGGTCGTCAGCTGGCTCATCAGGTGCACCCCGGCGCCGAAGATCTCGAACGCCTTGAACTGGGAGATGTGGACGTCCCAGGTGCCGACCGGATGCACCATGCGGGCCAGCATCAACGGCGTCGCGGCCACCGACTCGATCTGCAATCCCCGGGCGGACTGCCAGTGCAGCGGCGACAGCGTGCGGCTCACCCCACCGATGATCAGGGCCAGAACGCCGATGACGATGCCGGTACTGAGGAATCCCGTCAGCACCTGCCGCCGTTCACTGCGCCGGATCAGGAACGTCGGCAGCATGACCGCCGGCCACAGCTTCAGCGCCGCGCCGAAGGCGGTCAGCGCGCCGGCCAGGGCCGGTCTGCGTACCGCGACCAGCACGGCGCCACCGGCAAGCACGGCGGGCACCAGGTCGAAGCGGAAGTACGCCAGCGGTCCCATTGCCGGAACGAACCACAGCCACAGGTTGGTGGAGTCACCGCGGTGGCGGCCATCGGCGCGCCAGAGGACGGCGGTGAACGCCGCGTCGACGATCAGCATGGACAGTGCGAACAGGATGGTGAACGCGACCTGGTTCAGAAAACCCAGCAGGAATTGCGGCAGGATCACCAGGAACACGGGCAACGGGTACTCCTGCAGGGTGTTGCGCAGGGTTCCGCCCTGCAGGAGCTGGTGCATGCTGCGCGCGTAGTAGGTGACGTCCCCGGTAACCTCGCTCTCGTGCGCGAACACCATGATCGACAGGGTCAGCGCCCGGGAGAGCAGCCATCGCAGGGCGATCGCGGAACGGCCCTCGGCAATGATCGCGTCCGGCAGGTCGAGGGACACGAGCGCCCGCCGCTGCTTCGGCGCGATCGCGGTCGTCATGGTCCGGTTCCCCCTCCGATCGGCTCATCCGGCGATGACCCGCGCGGTCCAGTATCGCTGATCGGGTTGGCGGGTCGGGTGTTACGGGTTGCACGCGCCGATGTCGGCGTGAAGAGCGGTCGCGTCCCGTACCACCGAGGCGCTCAGGGCACCCGCCACGGTGTGCATGACGGTGCTGTTCACCAGCAGGGCCAGGTGCCCGACGCCGTGCACCCGCAGCCGGGTGACGGTGAGGTCGGGATGATCCAGCCTGGCGCTGCGGTTGGGCACCACCACCTCGTCCCGGTCGGAGTAGATCGCCACGAAGCGGGTGCCGCAGTCGGCCGGTCCCGCCAGCTCGCGCATCAGCTCCGAGCCCGGGCGCAACTGCCGGGCCACCGGCAGCGGTGCTATCCGGGCCAGCTGGGTGCCGGCGTGCGGAGAGCCGAGGGTCACCAGGGTGTTCACCCGGGCGTCGCCGCCCAGGCACTGCACGTAATACCGGGCGATCAAGCCGCCAAGCGAGTGACCGACGAGGAACAGCTGCTCGTACCCGGTCTGCGCGCAGAGCCGCTCCACGTGCCGGGCAAGGTCGGCGGCCGCCTTGCGGACGTCCGAGGTGAGCGGCGAGTAGTTGACGGTGGTGATCCGGCCGTAGCCCCGGCGACGCAGGGTGCGGCGCAGGATCGCGAAGGCCGACCGGTTGTCGCCGATGCCGTGCACCAGCACAACCGGGGTGCCGGCAGCCGCGATGTCGCCCAGGAGAAGGCCGCGGGTCAGCGGTGAGAGCGTGTCGGTGCGGTAGCGCGGGTCCTCCATCTCGCCTTGCTCGGCGAGCAGCCCGACCGGATAGGTGATCGCGTGCGCCGCGAGCCAGGTGAGCTCCTGCCCCGCGGAGAGCGCACCTTCCAGCAACGCCGCGGGGGCCCGCCGGAGCAGCCCGGGAGCGGAGCCGATCCAGGCCCGCGAAGGGGCTGTGCTCACAGCTGCGGGGCCTCCTCGCGGCCGTCCGATGTTGGCCGTTCGATCTTGAGGCGTTCACTGTGTCACAGAGCTTGTCGCCTCGCCTTGGCGGACTTGTCACACATCACGTCTGAGGTGTCTAGGGCGCCGGATGACCACGGGCTAGCCTGGGTCGGGCCGCTGAGAACCGGTGGCCACTGCCGCGAGGCAGGATCACAGGCACGTCAACAGGACGGAAGAACTCGTGGATCTGTTCGAGTACCAGGCGAAGCAACTTTTCGCCGCTCACGGCGTACCGGTCGGTCTGGGCGAGGTAGCGGACACTCCCGAGCAGGCCCGAGAGATCGCCGAGCGCATCGGTGGCGTCGTGGTGGTGAAGGCCCAGGTCAAGACCGGCGGGCGTGGCAAGGCCGGCGGAGTGAAGGTCGCCAAGACGCCCGCCGAGGCCGCCGAGGCCGCCCGCGCGATCCTGGGCATGGACATCAAGGGCCACACCGTGCACCGCGTGCTCGTCGATCCGGGCGCCCAGATCGAAGAGGAGTACTACTTCTCCTTCCTGCTCGACCGGTCCAACCGCACTTTCCTCGCGATGGCCTCCGCCGAGGGCGGCATGGAGATCGAGCAGCTGGCGGTCGAGCGTCCCGACGCTCTCGCCAAGGTGCCGGTCGATGCCACCGAGGGCGTCGATGTCGCCAAGGCCCGCGAGATCCTGACCCAGGCCAACTTCCCCGCCGACGTCCTGGACGAGAGCGCCGAACTGGTCGCCAAGCTCTGGGACGTCTTCGTTCAGCAGGACGCCACCCTGGTCGAGATCAACCCGCTGGCCCGGGTGTCCGGTGGATCGGGCGCCACCGTGCTCGCCCTGGACGGCAAGGTGTCCCTGGACGAGAACGCCGACTTCCGGCAGGCCGGCAACGCCGACCTCGAGGACGTCGCGGCCGCGGACCCGCTCGAGGCCAAGGCCAAGGAGAAGCACCTCAACTACGTCAAGCTCGACGGTGAGGTCGGAATCATCGGCAACGGCGCGGGCCTGGTGATGTCCACCCTGGACGTCGTCGCCTACGCCGGTGAGTCGCGTGGCGGCGTGAAGCCGGCCAACTTCCTCGACATCGGTGGTGGCGCCTCGGCCGAGGTGATGGCCAACGGGCTCGACATCATCCTCGGCGATCCTGCCGTGAAGTCGGTCTTCGTCAACGTCTTCGGCGGCATCACCTCGTGTGACGCCGTCGCCAACGGCATCGTGACCGCCCTCGGCATGCTCGGCGCGGCAGCCACCAAGCCGCTGGTCGTCCGCCTCGACGGCAACAACGTCGAGGAGGGACGCCGGATCCTCACCGAGGCGGCCCACCCGCTGGTCACCCTCGCCGACACCATGGACGACGGCGCCGCGAAGGCCGCCCAGCTCGCATCCGACGCCATCCAGGGAGCCTGACACATGGCAATCTTCCTCACCGCCGACTCCAAGGTCATCGTGCAGGGCATGACCGGGTCCGAGGGCATGAAGCACACCCGGCGAATGCTCGCCTCGGGAACCGCCATCGTCGGCGGCGTGAACCCGCGCAAGGCCGGCGAGTCGGTCGACGTGGACGGCACCGAGGTCCCGGTGTTCGGATCGGTGGCCGAGGCGATGGACAAGACCGGTGCGGACGTGTCGGTGCTGTTCGTCCCGCCGCCGTTCACCAAGGCCGCGATGGTCGAGGCGATCGACGCCGGGATCGGGCTGGCCGTGGTCATCACCGAGGGTGTGCCGGTGCACGACGCCACCGAGGCCTGGGCGTACAACGTCGCCAAGGGCGGGAAGACCCGGATCATCGGCCCGAACTGTCCCGGCCTGATCAGCCCCGGAAAGTCCAACGCGGGCATCATCCCGGCCAACATCACCGGTCCCGGCAAGATCGGGCTGGTGTCGAAGTCGGGCACCCTGACGTATCAGATGATGTTCGAGCTGCGCGATATCGGCTTCTCCACCGCCGTCGGCATCGGCGGTGACCCCGTCATCGGCACCACGCATATCGACTGCCTGCAGGCGTTCGAGGACGACCCCGACACCGCCGCGATCGTGATGATCGGTGAGATCGGCGGCGACGCCGAGGAGCGCGCGGCAGCCTACATCGCCGAGCACATCACCAAGCCGGTCGTCGGCTACGTCGCCGGGTTCACCGCGCCGGAGGGCAAGACGATGGGCCACGCCGGTGCGATCGTGTCCGGCTCGTCCGGCACCGCGGCGGCGAAGCAGGAGGCACTGGAAGCGGCGGGCGTCAAGGTCGGCAAGACTCCGAGCGAGGCGGCCCGGCTGATGCGCGAGGTATTGAGCGCCTAGATTCAGGGCATGAGTCAGCTCGGTCAGCTTCCCGCCGGTGATGTGGTTCGCGCTCGACCGTGGGACGTGGTCGGTGCCGCCCTCGGCGTGCCGATGGTGCTCTGGGGCTTTCTGGCCTGGTTCGGCACCGTGGGGGACTCCGGTGGCGGCACACCCGGCTTCTTCTCGGGAACCGGCGCCACCGGGATCGCCCTGGTGCTCGCCGCGTCGGCGCTCACCCTGCACCAGATCCTCGAGGGACGCCCGCACAGCGCGGCGAGCCCGTCGGTAGCCGCATTCCTGGCCGCCTCCGCCTCGATCCTGATCCTCGGCGGCATGATCGCCAAGCCTGAGAGCTCCACCCTGGCAGCCGGCGCGGTGGCCGGCCTGCTGACCGCGCTCAGCCAGGGCGTGGTGCTGGTGCTCGGCTGGCTGCGAGGTAGCGGAAAGATCGTCAAGGCATCGAACATCCGGGCATTGGAGGCGCAACAGGCCGCCGCCGACCGGGCCGCGGCGCTGGCGGCGAATCGCCAGCAGTACGGGCAGCTGCCGTACGGCCAGCAGATCCCCGGCCAGCAGATCCCCGGCCAGCCGTTCGGGCAGCCGCCTTATGGCCAACCGTCTTATGGCCAACCGCCTTACCAGCAGGGGCAGTGGCCGCCGCCTCGATAACACCGGGTACGCGGCGCGCCTCGGAGCGGATGCGGCGGCGCTTTGCGAGCCTGAGGCGGTGAGCGACTCCGACGACTACCCGGCTGGCTGGCTGACCCAGTTCCGCCGCGGCGTGGGCTGGGGGATCGGCGTGCTCCTCATGGCGGTCGGGCTGTGCGCGCTCCCGTCGTTCGCGGTGTGGTTCACCCCCGGCACCGAAACCGCGCCGGCCCTGTCCGCGGTGCGGGCCGCGGCCCTGATCGCGCTGTCGGGCCTGCACGGTGGGATGGTTCTCAACGGCAGTCACACCACGTTGTCCCCGTTGCTGGTCACCCTGCTGCTCGGCTGGTTGGTCGCCACGTATGGCCGCCGGACGGAAAGCTGGTCCGCCTTCGCCGGGATGGTCACCGGCTTCACCGTCGCGGCCGGCCTGATCGCGCGCTGGTCCGGCATCGGATCGACCCATGCCCCGGCGCTGGCGAGCATGGTCGCCGCCCTGCTGTTCGCGCTCCTGATCGGCGGGGCCGCGCGGACGGCTGGGCAAACCTGGCAGCGGCTGTCCGGACGCTGGCACCGGGTGCTGCGGGCGACGGGTGGGGTGCTGGCGTGCTACGTCCTGGCGGGCGCTCTGCTCGCCGCGGCCGCGGTCGGCTCGCACCTGCCCGACGCGATCGCCCTGCAGCGCCACGCGGCCCCCGGCGCGGCCGGCCTGCCGGTGGCCCTGCTCGGCGTGGGCGCCGCCCCGAACGCGGTGCTCGCCGCCATCGGGTACCTGCTCGGCCCCGGATTCCAGGTCGGGTCCCACACCTCCGTGTCGGTGGTGTCGGTCAGCCACGGCACGCTGCCATTCTTCCCGCTCCTGGCCGGCCTGCCTTCCGGTGCCCCGGCCACAGCGCTCGGCGTGGTCCTCGTCCTGGCGCTCGCGCTGCTCGCGGGATGGGTGACCCTTCGGTTCGTGGGCTCCGGTGGGTCCTTGGTGCGCCGGCTGACGGACTGTGCCGCAGTGGCGGCGCTGAGTGCGGTGGTTCTCGCGGTGCTGTCCGTGCTGGCCGGGGGCGGCCTGGGTGACGGTTCGCTGCGTGCCGTCGGCCCGGTCTGGTGGGCCGTCGGGCTGTCGTGCCTGCTGGCTGTACTGTTCGGCTCCGGCAGCTGGCTGGCGGTCGACGTGGCGCGGGGCGAGTCCGTCCTGACGCCGCTGGCCGCGGTGCACTCCTTCGCCCGTGCCGGCACCCGGCGCGCCCGCGAGGAGTCTGGCGCCAGCTCCGGCAGCGAGAGCGGCAGTGCGTCCGGCAGTGCGCGCAACGTCAGTTAGCCGGCCGCGGCAGCACCAGTAGGGTTAGCGCCGTGACCGCACGGCTACTCGTCCTCGCTTCAGGCTTGGGGAGCACGCTGCAGGCGGTCCTCGACGCGGCTGCCGAACCGGGTTTCGGCGGCAGTGTGGTGGCGGCCGGAACCGACCGTCCGGGCTCGCCGGCGATGCGTCGGGCGGAGTCGGCGGGCGTCCCCACCTTCGCGGTGGCGCTGGCGGACCACCCGGACCGCGCCGCCTGGGATGCCGCCCTCGCCGACGCCCTCGCCGGCTACCGGCCGGATCTGGTCGTCCTGGCGGGATTCATGCGGGTGCTCGCCGCAGGCACGGTCACCCGTTTCGACATGGTCAACACCCATCCCTCGCTGCTGCCATCGTTTCCCGGCGCACACGCCATCGAAGACGCCCTGGCGCACGGCGTGAAGGTCACCGGCGTGACGGTGCACCGGGTCGACGCCGGTCTCGACTCCGGGCCGATCCTCGCCCAGGCCGCGGTGCCCGTCCTCGACGGCGACACCGCCGACACCCTTCGCGAGCGCATCCAGGCCATGGAGAAACCGCTGTTCATCGACACGATCCGCCAGCTGTGCGGCTCGATGTGATTCCGTTCGATGTGATCCCGTTCGATCTCGAGGAGTGCCAGAGATGACCCGTATCCCCGTCCGCCGCGCGCTGGTCAGCGTGTACGACAAGACCGGCCTGGAGGAACTGGCCCGGGGCCTGCACGAGTCCGGCGTCGAGATCGTCTCCACCGGCTCGACGGCCGGCTCCATTGCCGCGCTCGGCGTTCCGGTGACGCCGGTGGCCGAGGTGACGGGCTTTCCGGAGATCCTCGGTGGCCGGGTGAAGACGCTGCACCCGCACGTGCACGCGGGCCTGCTGGCCGACCAGGGCAACCCCGAACACGTCTCGACGGTGGACGAGCTCGGCATCGCGACGTTCCAGCTGGTGGTGGTCAACCTGTACCCGTTCCGTGAGACGGTCGCCTCGGGTGCGACGCCGGCCGAGATCGTGGAGCAGATCGACATCGGCGGCCCGGCCATGGTGCGGTCCTCGGCCAAGAACCACAACTCCGTGGCCATCGTGGTCGATCCGGGCAGCTATATCGAGGTGTTGCAGGCGGTGGCCGCCGGCGGTTTCGACCTGATCACGCGGCAGCGGCTGGCCGGACAGGCCTACGCGCACACCGCCGCCTACGACGCCGCGGTGGCGAACTGGTTCGGCCAGCAGGCCGTGCTCGCCGACGCCCAGGCCGCGGTGGGGATCGAAGGTGGCGAAAACACCACCTCGAACTGGCCGCCGTACGTCGGTGTCGCGCTGGAGCGCGCGGAGGTGCTGCGCTACGGCGAGAACCCGCACCAACGCGCGGCGCTGTACGTCCAGCAGGGCGCCGAGCCCGGTATCGCCCAGGCCGAGCAGGTGCACGGCAAGGCGATGAGCTTCAACAACTACGTGGACGGCGACGCCGCGTACCGGGCCGCGTTCGACTTCGACGAGCCCTGCGTGGCGATCATCAAGCATGCCAACCCGTGCGGGATCGCCACCGGGGCAGACGTCGCGCAGGCGCACGCCAAGGCACACGCCTGCGACCCGATCTCCGCCTTCGGCGGCGTCATCGCGGTGAACCGCCCGGTTACCCCGGCGATGGCCGAGCAGGTCGCCGACGTCTTCACCGAGGTGATCCTGGCCCCGGCCTTCGAACCCGCGGCGCTGGAGCTGCTCAGCACCAAGAAGAACCTGCGGCTGATGGTGGTGCGCGGCCCCCGTCCGCACGGGGCCGAGCAGCGGCCGATCTCGGGCGGGGTGCTGATGCAGGACGCCGACGCCCTGGATGCCCCCGGCGATGACCCGGGAAACTGGACGCTGGCCTGCGGCCAGGCCCTGCACGCCGGCGAGCTGGCCGAGCTGCGGTTCGCGTGGCGGGCGGTGCGGACGGTGAAATCCAACGCCATCCTGCTGGCCAAGGACTGCGCGTCCGTGGGTGTCGGCATGGGGCAGGTCAACCGGGTGGACTCCGCCAAGTTGGCGGTGGCGCGGGCCGGTGAGCGGGCGGCGGGCGCGTTCGCAGCCTCGGACGCGTTCTTCCCGTTCGCCGACGGGTTGCAGGTGCTGCTGGACGCCGGCGTCCGGGCGGTCGCGCAGCCCGGTGGCTCCATCCGCGATGCCGAGGTGGTGGCCGCCGCGGAAGCCGCGGGCGTGACCATGTACTTCACCGGCACCCGGCACTTCGCGCACTGACCGCCGTCGTGGTGATATCGGAACCACCGGAGTGGTTCGCGCGGCTGCTGGCCAGTGCGGACGAGATCGTCGGCGAGGACTTCGTCGACACGGATCTGCGGCAGCTCCGGATCGAACGCGCCTCCTTCACGAGCTGCCGGTTCGACGAGGCCTCGATGGACGAGGTGCAGACCGAGGCCTGCTCGTTCACCGACTGCAGTTTCGACCGCGCTGAGCTCGTCGGGTCAGCGCACCTGCGTACCGCGTTCGTGGCGTGCTCGTTCGACCGGGCGCGGCTGACCGGCGCCAGCCTGGTGGACTGCAAGCTGACCGGCTCGGTCTTCAACGACACGCCCCTGCGCTCGACGGTCATCGACGGCGGCGACTTCACCGCGGTGTCGCTGGGCGGAGCGGACCTGCGGGACCTGGACTTCTCCGACGTCAAGCTGGTGGACGCCAACGTGGTGGGCGCCAAGCTCGATCGCAGCGTGTTCAACCGGGCCGATCTGCGGGGGCTGCGATGCAACTCCGCGTCCTTCCGGGACGCCGACCTGCGCGGTGCCGTGATCGAGGGTCTGGACCCCCGGCAGGTCGACCTGACCGGTGCCCGGGTCGAGGTCGAGCAGGCTCTCGGCTTCGCGCAGTACTTCGGCCTGCGGATCGGCTGACATGACGTTTCTCGAGGTGGTCGAGACCGTCGGCAAGTGCATCGACGGAGCCGGGGTCGGGGTGATGGTCGTCGGCGCGCTCGCGGCGACGGTGGCCGCCGCGAACGGGGCGCGCCAGCACGGTCCGGACGTCTACCGCCGCTACCGCCAGCAACTGGGTCGATCGATCCTGCTGGGGCTGGAGCTGCTGGTGGCGGCCGACATCATCCGGACGGTCGCGGTGACCCCGACGGCCACCAGCGTCGCCGTGCTGGCGGGAATCGTGCTGATCAGGACGTTCCTGAGCTTCTCGCTGGAGCTGGAGATCACCGGACGCTGGCCGTGGCAGAAGCAGAAGCCGGATTCGCCGGGCGGTGCGTCCCCGGCGGATTAGCGCAGGCCCGGCTGGCAAGATGGCAGGGGTGACGGCGACGATTCTCGATGGCAAGGCCACCCTGGCGACGATCAAGGCCGAGTTGAAGCAGCGGGTCGCGGCGCTGGCCGACCGGGGCGTCGTGCCGGGGCTGGGCACCGTCCTGGTCGGGGACGATCCCGGCAGCAAGTGGTACGTCGCGGCCAAGCACAAGGACTGCGCCGAGATCGGTATCGCCAGCATCCAGCGCGAGCTTCCCGCCACCAGCACCCTGGACGAGGTCCAAGCCGTGGTGGCAGAGCTGAACTCCGACCCCGCGTGCACCGCCTTCCTGGTGCAGCAGCCGACCGGGCTGGACGAGTTCGAGATCCTGAGCCGGGTCCGCCCCGACAAGGACGTCGACGGCCTGCACCCGATCAACCTCGGCTCCCTGGTGCTCGGACGGCAGGCGCCGCTGCCCTGCACGCCGCTGGGCATCATCGAACTGCTGCGCCGCTATGACGTGCCGATCGCCGGAGCCCATGCCGTGGTCGTCGGCCGGGGCCTGACGGTGGGACGGCCGCTCGGACTGCTGCTGACCCGCCGCAGCGAGAACGCGACCGTCACCCTGTGCCACACCGGCACCCGCGACCTCGCCGCCCTGGTGCGCCAGGCCGACATCGTCGTTGCGGCGGCCGGCGTGCCGGATCTCATCACCGCCGACATGGTCAAGCCCGGCGCGGCCGTCCTGGATGTGGGTGTCAGCCGGGTCGAGGGCAAGATCGCCGGGGACGTCGCCAAGGACGTGGCCGAGGTGGCGGGGCACGTCGCGCCCAACCCGGGCGGCGTCGGGCCGATGACCCGGGCGATGCTGCTGAGCAATGTGGTCGCCGCCGCCGAGCGCCTGGCCGGTTAGGGCCGGAGGCATGGCGGCGTGGGTGCACAGCCGGGACCTGAAAGAGGCCCCGTTCGGCCTGGTGCTGCTCATCGAGCTCGGTGCGATGTTCTCGGTCATGGTGGCGCCGCAGCACTGGTTGCGCGCGGTGGGCGCGGTCACGGTCGGGATGGCGGCGGCCGGCTGCCTGCGGCTGGTGCTGAGCGACGAGCAGGCCGGCCTGCTGCGGGTCCGCCGCCGGCCCTTCGACGTCGCCTGTTACTGGAGTTTCGGCCTGCTGGCGATGGTGTTCGCGCTCTTACTGCCCCAGCGCTGAGATAACCGCCGCGCTGTAATCTGGCCGTTATGACGACTACCCCAGTTAATGTCACCGTGACCGGTGCTGCCGGTCAGATCGGCTACGGGCTCCTGTTCCGTATCGCGTCAGGCCAGCTGCTCGGCCCGGACGTCCCGCTGCGGCTCCGGCTGCTCGAGATTCCGCCGGCGCTGAAGGCGGCCGAGGGCACCGCGATGGAGCTCGACGACTGCGCGTTTGGCCTGCTGCGCGGCATCGACATCACCGATGACCCGCGCGTCGCCTTCGACGGCACGAACATCGCCCTGCTGGTCGGCGCCCGGCCGCGCACCGCCGGCATGGAGCGGGGCGACCTGCTCTCGGCCAACGGCGGTATCTTCAAGCCCCAGGGCGAGGCCATCAACGCCGTGGCGGCCGACGACGTGCGGGTGCTGGTCGTCGGAAACCCGGCGAACACCAACGCTCTGATCGCGGCCTCGCATGCCCCGGACGTTCCCCGGGACCGGTTCACCGCCATGATGCGGCTGGACCACAACCGGGCGATCAGCCAGCTGGCCAAGAAGACCGGTGCCGCGGTCGGCGACATCCGCCGGATGACGGTGTGGGGCAACCACTCCGCGAGCCAGTACCCCGACCTGGTGCACGCCGAGGTCGGTGGCGAGAACGCCGCTGAGCTGGTCGGCGACCAGGCCTGGATCGAGAACGAGTTCATCCCCACGGTCGCCAAGCGCGGCGCCGCGATCATCGAGGCCCGGGGCGCGAGTTCGGCGGCCTCGGCCGGCAGCGCGGCCATCGACCACGTCCATGACTGGGTGAACGGCACCCCCGAGGGCGACTGGGTTTCCGTCGGCATGGTGTCCGACGGCTCGTACGGCGTCCCCGAGGGCCTGATCGCCGGCTTCCCGGCAATGTCGAAGAACGGTGCCTGGCAGATCGTCCAGGGCCTGGAGATCGACGAGTTCTCCCGCGCCCGGATCGATGCTTCGGTGGCCGAGCTGGTGGGCGAGCGTGACGCGGTCAAGGAACTGGGCCTGATCTAGCGGTCTGTCCCATGGATCTCGCCCAGCTGCGTACGGAACCGCTCGGCACAGCGGTTCCGTACGGGCTCCGACACGGCGAGGCGGGGCGCATGGGCGCTCTGGGCGCACCTTAGTGTCAGACTCAGCTCAGCGAAGGGGGTAGATCATGACTGCGACAACAACGCAAGACAGCCGCTTCACGGTGCCGCTCTACACCCTGGGCGAAGCGTCGACCTACCTCAGAGTGTCGAGGCCGACCCTCACCACCTGGGCCGATGGCTATGAGCATCACCGCCACGATCGCCAGGTGGCTCGGACCGTCAAGGGTGCTCCGATCATTACCTCGATCACCCCGAGCCAGCGCGGCCATGCCCGGCTGCCGTTCGTGGGCATTGCTGAGGCCTACGTCCTCAACGCCTTCCGGAGAGCGGGCGTCCCGATGCAATGCATTCGACCGTCCATCGACTGGCTGTTGAAGGAAGTCGGCCCGCACGCTCTGGCCTCGAAAGACCTATACACCGACGGCGCCGAGGTGCTCTGGAACTTCGCCCAGAGATCGGGGGAGGGGAGCCCGGACGACGAGCTGGTCAAGCGTCTCATCGTGCCTCGATCGGGTCAGTACGTCTTCAAAGAGCTGGTCCAGCACTATCTCAAGCAGGTCAGCTTCGGGAAGGACAACTACGCCTCTCTGATCAGATTGGCCCCAATACCAACACGCCAATGTCGTGTTGGACCCCCGGCGCAGCTACGGTCAACCTGTCTTTGGCAATAGCGGCGTCAAGGTCGCTGATGCGCTGGGGCCGCTGATGGCGGGGGAGAGCTTCGATGCAGTCTCCGAGGACTACGGCGTGCCGGTGAGTGACCTGCGTGACGCACTCGACCTCAGCGCCTAAAGCGTCCGTACTGGCGGCTTTGCCGCACATCTTTGTCGATCGCAGCCTTGGAGCGGGGGTCTGCAGCTCCCTCGGCTACTCAGAGCGGCCGGCGTTGAACTCACGACCATGCGGGAGCACTACGGCGAGAAGCTAGGCCAGGCCGTCGAAGACCCCGACTGGATCAAGCTCACCGCCGAACGTGGTTGGATTGGCTTCCACAAGGATGCCGCGATTCGGCGCAACGACCTCGAAAGACAGTCGGTCAGGACTAACGAGGCTCGACTGTTCTGTATCCCGAGGGCTGACATCACTGCCAACGAGCTGGCCGAGCGGTATCTCGGCAACTTGACTGCGATCGCGTAGGTAGCTCAGGAGCCCGGGCCGTACATCTACGGGGTGTACCCCCACGAGATCAAGCCTCTGCCGCTCGACTAGCCCTCGGCCCAGCAAAATTCGTCTTCCCAGAACTCTCGGGCCGTGACGGTTGGGGCTCACTTTGAATCGTGGTTGAGCTTTTGCTGGTGAACCTGGGTGGGCTCGGCGCGAGGCCTGGGTTCAGAGTCGTGCGCGGTTCACAGTTCGTCCAGCACCGCCTGGCTGAGGACGTCCAGGCCGACGCTGCCGATATCCAGGGCCCGGCGATGGAAGTCTTTGAGGTTGAAGTCGCTGCCGGCGCGCGCCCGGGACTCGTCGCGCAACCGCAGCCAGTGCGCCTCGCCGAGCTTGTAGGACGGGGCCTGGCCCGGCCAGCCGAGGTAGCGCTCCAGCTCGAACCGGACGATCTCCGGCGCCAGCGTGGTGTGCGAGCCGAGGAACGTCAGTGCCTTGTCATAGCTCCAGTCCCCGCCGCCCACCTCGGCGGGAGCGGGCAGCCCGCAGTGCACGCCGATGTCGAGGACCACCCGCGCCGAGCGCAGCGACTGGGCGTCCAGCAGGCCGAGCCGGTTGGCCGGGTCGTCCATGAAGCCGAGATCAGCCATCAGCCACTCCGCGTACAGCGCCCAGCCCTCGCCGTGGCCCGAGACCCAGGTCCCGAGCCGGCGCCAGCTGTTGAGCAGCTCCCGGCGGTACACCGTCTGCGCCATCTGCAGATGGTGACCCGGCGTGCCCTCGTGGTACACGGTCGTCAGCTCGCGCCAGGTGGAGAACTGGGTGACGCCCTCGGGCACCGACCACCACATCCGCCCGGGCCGCGAGAAGTCGTCGGAGGGCCCGGTGTAGTAGATGACGCCGGTGGTGGTCGGCGCGATCCGGCACTCCAGCGCCCGCACCGGCTCGGGAATGTCGAAGTGCGTTCCGTCCAGGGCTGCCAGCGCGCTGTCAGAGGCCTGCTGCATCCAGGTCTGCAGGGCCTGCGTTCCGTCCAGCTTGCGGCTCGGGTCGGCGTCGAGGAATTCGATCGCCTCCGCGATGGACGCGCCAGGCTTGATGTCCTCGGCGGTCTCGCACATCAGTCCGGTGATCCGGGCAAGCTCCTGCTGGCCCCACTCGTACGTCTCGTCCAGGTCGACCGTGGTGCCCAGGAACTGCCGCGACGCGATGGCGTACCGGTCCCGGCCGACCGGGTCGGCCGCCGGAGCCTGCGGCAGCAGCTCGTCGGCGAGGAAGTCGCGCAGCCGACGGTAACCGGCCTGGGCGGCCTGCGAGCCGCGATCGAGGTCGGCGCGCAGCGAATCCGGCAGCGGCTGGTTGCCAGCACCGGCAGCGGCACCCGCGACGAAGGCGGCGAAGAAGCCGTCGGGCCCGAGGTTGCGCTCGCACTGCTCCACGCAGGCCCGCACCTGCCGGCCGGCCGCGACATCGCCCCGGCCGGCCGCGAGCCGCAGCGAGGCCAGATAGCCCTCGACGGCGTCGGGGATCCCACCCAGCCGGGTGGCGATGGTGGACCAGTCCTCGGCGGTGGTGATCGGCATCAGGTCGAACACGTCGCGCAGGCCCTGGACCGGACTGGCGATGTTGTTCAGGTCCCGCAGCCGCTCGCCGTGCTCGTGGGCAGCCAGGGCGACGCCGATCCGCTCACCCATCGCGGCGATCGTCACCTTGTCGACGTCGTCGGTGGCCGTACTGTCCGCCAACTCGGCGCGGGTGGTCCTGAGCAGGTCGGCGTGCGCCACCAGCCCGTCCGGTGACAGGTCGGGCATCTTCTCGTCATAGCCCACGAGGCCGGCACTGGTCGCCATCAGCGGGTCCAGGGCTGCCGAGGCCAGCAGGAACCGGTCGGCGAGAGCGTCCACCGCCGTCGCCGTCCGGAAAGAGGCGGTCGGAGAATTGCTCGCGTCGCTGCGGGTCATGGCAGCGAAGATAACCCGCGGTGACCGCGTCTGTGTCAGCAGCTCCTTTCGCCGACGCCGACCGGTTCGAGGCAGCCGCGCATTAGTAGGCTCGCATCTCAGAGCGCCGCCACAGGTGGACGTGCTGGCAGCAACCGCGCAACCGCGCAATCGAGGCAACCGAGAGGCCGTAGATGTCGAAGATCAAGGTGGTAGGAACCGTCGTAGAGCTCGACGGCGATGAGATGACGCGGATCATCTGGCAGTTCATCAAGGACCGGCTGATCCATCCGTACCTGGACGTGAACCTCGACTACTACGACCTGGGCATCGAGCACCGCGATGCCACCGACGACCAGGTCACCATCGATGCGGCCGAGGCCATCAAACGCCACGGCGTCGGCGTCAAGTGCGCCACCATCACCCCGGACGAGGCGCGGGTGGAGGAGTTCGGCCTGAAGAAGATGTGGAAGTCGCCGAACGGCACCATCCGCAACATCCTCGGCGGCGTCATCTTCCGCGAGCCGATCATCATGCAGAACGTGCCGCGGCTGGTGCCGGGCTGGACCAAGCCGATCGTCGTCGGCAGGCACGCCTTCGGTGACCAGTACCGTGCCACCGACCTGAAGGTGCCGGGCGAGGGCACGTTGACGCTGACCTTCACGCCGAAGGACGGTACTGATCAGGACCAAGCGCCCACGATCCTTAATGTCTTCGAGTTCCCCGGCCCCGGTGTCGCGCTGGCGATGTACAACCTGGACGCCTCGATCCGCGACTTCGCCCGGGCCTCGCTGAACTACGGCCTGCAGCGCAACTACCCGGTGTACCTGTCCACGAAGAACACCATCCTCAAGGGCTATGACGGCCGGTTCAAGGACATCTTCGAAGAGATCTTCGAGGCTGAGTTTGCAGAGGCGTTCAAGTCAGCTGGCCTGACCTACGAGCACCGGCTGATCGACGACATGGTCGCGTCGGCGCTGAAGTGGGAGGGCGGCTACGTGTGGGCGTGCAAGAACTACGACGGTGACGTCCAGTCCGACATCGTCGCGCAGGGCTTCGGCTCGCTGGGCCTGATGACATCCGTGCTCGCGACCCCGGACGGCCAGACCGTCGAGGCCGAGGCGGCGCACGGCACGGTCACCCGGCACTACCGCCAGCACCAGAAGGGCCAGCCGACCTCGACCAACCCGATCGCCTCGATCTTCGCCTGGACCCGTGGCCTGGCCCACCGTGGCAAGCTCGACAACACCCCCGAGGTGACCGAGTTCGCCGAGACCCTGGAGCGGGTCTGCATCGAGACCGTCGAGTCCGGTCAGATGACCAAGGACCTGGCGTTGCTCATCTCGAAGGAGACTCCGTGGCTGACCACCGAGGACTTCCTCGCCGCGATCGACGCCAACCTGCAGAAGGCGATGGCGTAGCCGGCTCGTTCGATCGACTACCAGCTCAGCACGCCCGGCCTGACCCAGCGGTTGGTGAAGGCGGTGGTCGGACGGGCGGCGAGTTATGCCGAGCGGTGGAGCCATCACGCGCCCCCGTGACGGTCTGGTTCGAGTAGCGGGGAGGCAGCTTTCGGTGGCGCGTCCGTACCCGAACTTCCAGCTGACGCATGCCGGTGGCGTGGCCCGGGTGATGATCGACCGGCCCGGCAAGCGCAATGCCCTGACGGTGGAAATGTGGCGTGGGCTGACCGACATCTGCGCGGAGCTGGCCGCCGATCGGGAGCTGCGCGCTGTGGTTCTCAGCGGCGCGGGGCAGTCGTTCTGCGCCGGGGCGGACATCAGCGCGCTGTCCGAGGACGACGACACCATGAAGGCGGTGGTGGGACGGGCCGAGCAGGCGCTGCGGAACCTGGCGGTGCCGACCATCGCCCGGATCAGCGGTCATTGCATGGGTGGCGGCACCCAGCTCGCCGCCGCCTGCGATCTGCGGATCGCCGACGACACCGCCCTCTTCGCCGTGCCACCGGCCAAGCTGGGCGTAATCTACGCGGTGTCCTCGACCCGGGCGCTCGTCGATCTGATCGGCCCGGCCGCTGCCAAGCGGCTGCTGTTCACGGCCGAGGTCCTGGACGGGCCCGCGGCGCTGCGGCTCGGACTGGTTGACGAGACGGTCGCCGCGCGGGACCTGGACGCGGCCGTCGACCGGCTGGTGGCACAGCTGCTGGCACTGGCGCCGATGACCCAGCTCGCCGCCAAGGAGCTGATCAACGCGATAACGGACCGCAGCGGTGGCTCGGACGGCAGCGGTGAGCCGGACGGCAGCGGTGAGCCGGACGCGATTTACGAGCGATGGATGGGGGAATGGCGACGAAGCCCGGACGGGGCTGAGGGGCCGCGCGCATTTCTGGAGCGCCGGCCGCCCCGGTTCGGCTGGCGTGCCGACTGATCGGCCAGCTGCTCACAGTTACGGCTACGGCTGTGCGCGGCTGCGTGATCGGCTCATGCCGTGATGGTGAGGCGCGACGAGCCGTCGGGGTTGCGCCGGACTTCGATCCGGTCTGGCACCCGGGTCTTCAACTCGTCGACGTGGCTGATGATGCCCACCACCCGGCCGCCCTCGCGCAGCCCTTCGAGTACGACGAGTACCTGATCCAGCACCTCGTGGTCGAGCGTGCCGAAACCCTCGTCGATGAACAGCGTGCCCAGGTCGATGCCACCGGACTCGGCGCGCACCACGTCCGCCAGACCGAGCGCCAGCGACAGTGACACGTAGAACGTCTCACCGCCGGACAGCGTGCCGGGATCGCGTGGCCGTCCGGTGTGCAGATCGAGTACCCGCAGGCCCAGACCGGAGCGGGCGTTGCCGCTACGCGCATCGGTGTGTTCGAGCTCGTAGCGGCCGCCGGAGATCCGGCGCAGCTGGGTGTTCGCCGCACTCAGGATCTCGGTGAACCGGCGCACCAGTACGTACGTGGTGAGGTCCATCTTGAGCTGGTTGTCGCCCAATCCGGCAGCGAGGTAGCCGATCCGGATGGCGGGTGCGGTCTGGCTGAGCACCGCGGCGCTTCGCGCCAGGGCAGCATCGAGCCGGTCGGCGTGGGTGGCCGAGGAGGCCCGCCGGTCCTTCGCAGCTCCGTGCAGGGCAGCCGCGGCTTTCTCGTCGGCCTCGGCGGCGCGCAGTGACTCCGCCAGTTCGGCCAGCTCCGGCGCCGGCGCGTCCAGCTCCGGATCGGTCAGGTCGGGGTCCGACAACCGGGTGACCAGGGCGGCCCACTCGTCCTCGTAACCGCGGATGTGGGTACGCAGGCCCGCGAGCTGGGAACTGGTGCGGGTGGCGTGGCGCCAGCTCGGCTCGCCGTCGAACTCCGCGGCGCTCAGCGCCGCGGCGAACCCGGCCCCGGCCTCTTCGGCAGCCCGCACGGTGGCGTCCGCGGCGCATGCGGCTGTCGCGGCGTCATCGATGAGGCGGATCTCGTCCTGGAGCAGCCGCGCTCGGTCGGCAACCGTCGGCTGATCGGCGCGGGCCGCGGCCACCGCCCGCTCGTCCTGGTCGATGCGACTGGAAAGGCTGTCGACTCGCTCGGCCAGCCTGGTCTCGGCAAGGGCCGCCTGACGTGCCTGCTCGGCGAGCTCGGTGGCCAGCCCCGCGCACTCGGCGAGCTCAGCCTCGATTCCCGCCAGCTCGGCCGCGGTCGCCTGCGCCGTGGCGAGCGCGGCGGCGGCGCGGTCGAGCTGCACGGCGGCCACGTCGGTGCTCAGCTGGTCTGCGGCGGTCTGCAACAGTGCCAGCTCGGTCTTCTGCCGGTTGAGCTCTTCACGCCGGGTCTGCACCGTGTCGTGCAGCAGCGCCAGCCGCCGCTCGGCGCGATCGAGATCGTCGCGGGTCACCTGGTCCGGTGCGCGGCGGGCCGGCTGCGGATGCTCAACCGATCCGCACACCACGCACGGGTTCCCGCTCTTCAACGCCAGGCCGAGTTCGCTGGCGATGCTGGCCCGCCAGCTGTTGCGCAGGGACACCAACCGGACCTCGTGTTCTTCGGCAGCCCGCAGTGCCTCCTGGGTCAGCAGCTGGTTCTGCGCGGCGAGTTCGGCGGCCTCGGCCGCGCGTTCGGCTGCGACCAGTCGCTTCGCGGCCCGGTCACGCTCGGAGGTGAGCGAGGGAAGGTGCGCGGTGGCCGTCGCGGCGACGTCCCGGGCCACGCTGAGCGCTCGCTGCCGTTGCGGAAGTTCGGCCAGCGCGCTTGACGCGGTGTTGTGCAGAGCCACGTGCCGCTCACGTTCGGCCAGCGCGTCGTGCCGCTCGGCGCGCAGCGGTGCCAGCTCGCGCTCACGCCGCAGCGGCTCGGCCAGTGCGCCGACAGAGGTGCGCAGCTCGGCGTTGGCCGCCCGAAGTGCCGCTTCGTCGAGCACCCGCAGCGGCGGGCGGAGTCGTTGGCGTGCCGCGCTGTCGGCGTCCTGCGCCTCGTCCGAGCGGCCGATCGCGGTGACGAGCGCGTTGGCGGCGGGAAGCACGGCCAGCGCGCGCTCCGCCGCGGCAAGTTCGGCGCAGGCGGCGGCCTGGGCGTCGGACCCCGCTGCCAACCGCTGCTGTTCGCCTCGCAACTGGTCGCGCAGCGCGCGGCGCCGGAACACCTCCCGCGCGGTCTGCACCGTCGTCTGAGCGGTCAGCCGGCGGCTGGAGGCCGAGGCATAGGCCTCGCCGGTGGCAGCCTCGTCGGCCAGCAGGGCGGCGCGGACGGCAGCCAGTTGCTCCATCAGGCGAGTGCCGTCACCAGCCTCGATCGACTGGATCAGCTCGGCGGCGACGGACGCGTCCACGGCGGCCGCGCCGAGGAACGCGTGCGCGGCCTTGGTGACCGCCGCTGCCCCGGCTGTCCGCAACTGCTCAGCCTTGCGGCGGCCCTCGATCAGCTGGTCCTGGGTCCGGGCGAGCAGTTCGGTGCCGAACAGCTTCTGCAGCAGGGCGCGCTTGGTGGTGGTATCGGCGCGCAGGAAGTTGGCGAACTCGCCCTGCGGCAGCACCACGGTTTGGACGAACTGGGCGTGGGTCAGCCCGACGGCTCGGGTGATCTCGTCCTCGGCGTCGCCGAGATTGGTCGACAGCAGCTCACCGCGGTGCGGCTCGTCCGGTGAGGTCAGCCGCCAGAGCTTGACGGTCATGGAGGCGGTCAGGCTGCCGGTGCCGCGCTTCTTGGGGCGATCGAAGCTGGGGGTGCGGCGGACCCGGTAGACCCCGCTCTGGGTCTCGAACACCAGCTCGACCACCGGCTCGTCGGCCAGCGGGGCATGGTGGGACTTCAACCGCTCGGCGACCGCGGAGGCCTGCGCGACCTTGCCGTAGAGGGCGAAGCTGATGGCGTCCACCACGGTCGACTTACCCGCGCCGGTCGGCCCTTCGAGCAGGAACAGCCCGCTCTGCCCGAGCCGGGTGAAGTCGATCTCGACGGCGCCGAGGAACGGGCCGATCGCCGTCATGCTGAGCCGGTGCAGGCGCATCAGCTGGCCCCCGGCTCGCTCAGCGCGGCCTGGTAGGCCTCGGCGAACAGGTCCAGTTCGACCTCCGCCGCCCCCAGTCCGGTGACGTGCCGCACGAAGTCCGCCCCGAGCTCGCGCGGGCTCTGCTCACGGGCCGCGATGGCCGCACTCTCGCCGGCCGGCCCGGCCCCGGCCGGCAGGTGGAGCACCTGCAGCACGTACGGATAGTGGGACTTGACGCGGTCGAAGAGCCGGTCCGGACGGGTCCGGTCGGTGACCGTGATGCGCACCCAGTTCTGTACGTGAGCCGAATCGGCAAGCACCTCGTCCAGCGTGGCGGTCAGCTCCGCCATGTCGCGAGGCTGGCTCAGCGGAACGGCCGTAATGCCGACCTGCCCGTCGGCGGCCAGATCGACCAAGGTGACGGACTTGGCCTGGGCGAGTTCGGAGAAGGAGTAGCGCAGCGGGGAACCGGAGTAGCGCAGCACGGTGGTCGAGGCACCGGCGCCGGAGGGCTTGGGCTGCTGTGGGCCGTGCAGGTGCCCGAGCGCCACATAGTCGACGCCCTCGAAGGTGTCTGCCGCGACGCTGTGCACGCCGCCGACCACGATGGACCGCTCGCTCTCACTCGGTGCGCCACCCACCACGAACGCGTGCGCGACCACCATGGAGCGGGTGCCGACGGGTCGCCGCGCGAGATCGGCGCGGACCCGGCTCATCGCCGCGGCCATCACCGCCTGGTGCGAGCGTTCGAGCGGTTCGCCGCTGTCGGACAGGGCAGCCCGGGCCGCGTCCGGATCGAGATAGGGCAGCGGGTAGACGGCCACCGGCTCGCCAGCACCGCCCGGGTCCGAGATGAGCACCGGTTCGCCGACGGACGCCAGGTCCGTCCGCACCTGCAGGCGATCGGTGAACAGCCGGGAGCCGAAGCCGAGCCGGATCGCGGAGTCGTGGTTGCCGGCCGTGACAATGACAGTGGTGTGCTCCACCAAGGCGGCCAGGGTGTCCTGCAGCAGCGTCACGGCCTCGATCGGCGGCACCGCGCGGTCATAGACATCGCCGGCGACGATCACCGCGTCGATGGCGATTCCGTCCACCGGATCGCTGACCAACGAGCGGATCTGGGCAAGCACCGCGCGCTGGGCATCCAGCAGGTCGACACCGTGCAGGGTCCGGCCCAGATGCCAGTCGGAGGTGTGCAGAAACCGCATACCCGAAAACCTACAAGCGGCCTCCGACAGAACCCGGGAACGACTCAGCTGTGGTCAGCTCTGAACCACCCGAACCGCTCCAGCCGGAACGCTCAGACTGTCGACCACGGCCGTGCCGGTGAGCAGCTCGGCACCTGGCATAGGTAGCTCCACCGGGTCGGCGGTGTGGTTGATCACGAAGGTGAACGTCCGGCCATCCCCCGTCCGGCGGACCACCTCGACCCCAGCCGGTACGTGCGGGGTGTCCGGCAGCCCGAGCCCCTGCACGCCAGCTTCGGCCAGTACCCGAGCCAGCAGCGCAGCCAGGGCGTCGTCGCCGAGCTGGGTGCCCAGGTACCAGGCGGCACCCATTCCGATCGCGTTACGGGTGATGGCGGGCGAACCGGCGACCGGGCCGCCGGCGTAGGACGCGACCAACTCGGCCCCCGCCGTCCGGCCGAGTTCGGACCAGACCGTCCCCTCGCCGTAGGACGGGGCGCCTTCGGCTGGCCGGAGAGCGACTCTCTGGCCCGGCAGCAGCGGGAAGAACTCCTCGATCCGGACGCCGAGCAGCTCCCGCAGCGCTCCGGGATAGCCGCCGAGGTAAATGCGGTCGTTCGGGTCGGAGATGCCGGAGAAGTAGCTCACCAGCACCGTGCCGCCGGCCTCGGCGAAGCGGCTGAGGGCGGCCGCGTTCTCGGCGCTCAGCAGGTACAGCTGCGGCACCAGCACCACCCGGTACTTCTCCAGGGGCCCGCTCGGGTGGACGAAGTCGCAGCCCACGCCCGAGCGCCAGAGGGCGGAGTACAGCTGCCGGGCGCCGGCCAGCGGAGAGACGTCCACCGACGGGTGCGAGTCCAGCTCGGCCGCCCACCAGGAGTTCCAGTCGTAGGCGATCGCCACCTGTGGCGGCTCGACCACGGTGCCGGCGACCTCACCCAGCTTGCTCAGCGCGGTGCCCAGCTCGACCACCTCGCGCCAGACCTTGGTGTCCGTGCCGGCATGCGGCAGCAGGGTGGAGTGGAACTTCTCCGCCCCGGCGGCAGAGGCGCGCCACTGGAAGAACAGCGTGCCGTCGGCCCCCCGTGCCAGGTGCTGCAGGGAGTTGCGCAGCAGCTCACCGGGTGCCTTCGCGACATTGCGCGGCTGCCAGTTCACCGCCGAGGTCGAATGCTCCATCAGCAGCCATCCCTTGCCGCCCGCCAGCCCGCGCATCAGGTCCGCCGACATAGCCAGGTGCTCGGCCGGGTTTGGATCGTCGGCGATCAGGTAATGGTCGTTGGACACCACGTCCAGCTCCGGCGCCCAGGCGAAGTAGTCGACCGGCTTGAAGAACGACATGAAGTTCGTGGTGACCGGCTGCGAGGAGTTGGCGCGAAGGATCGCGGCCTCGGACCGGTAGCACTCCAGCAGCTCGTCGGAGGAGAAGCGCCAGTAGTCCAGCTGCTGCGTGGGGTTGACCCAGGTGGGCGACACCCGGGGCGGGATCACCTCGTCCCAGTCGTAGTAGCGCTGGGACCAGAATGCCGTTGCCCACGCGGAGTTCAGCTCGTCCAGGCTGCCGTACCGGTTCTGCAGCCAGCGCCGGAAGGCGGCCGCGGACACGTCACAGAAGCAGTGCGCGTTGTGGCAGCCGTACTCGTTGTGGACGTGCCAGAGCACCACCGCCGGATGTTGCCGGTAGCGCTCGACGATGGCCTGGGTCAGCGCGGCGGCGGCGCGACGGTAGTCCGGGCTGGACGGGCAGAACGCCTGGCGGGAGCCGTAGGACAGCCGGACGCCCTCGGCCGTCACCGGCAGCGACTCGGGATAGCGGGACGAGAACCAGGGCGGCGGCGAGGCGGTGGCGTTGGCCAGGTCGACCCGGATGCCGTTACGGTGCAACAGCTCCAGCACCCGGTCGAGCCAGCCGAACTCGTACACCCCCTCGGCCGGCTCGAGCAGCGCCCAGCTGAAGATGCCGACGCTGACGAGGTTCACGCCGGCCTCGCGCATCAGCCGCACGTCCTCGTCCCACACCTGCTCCGGCCACTGCTCGGGGTTGTAGTCGCCGCCGAAGGCGAGGGTCGGACGGCCGTCGTCGGACAGCCGGGAAGTGACGCGGTGCATGAAGGGCTCCTGCTCAGGCGAATCGGACTCAAGCAAACGGAGTGGCCGGCGGAACGGTCGACAGCAGCTCGTGCGTGGTTCGCAGGCCCCAGTCGTCCAGGGCGGCGATCCGATCCGACGAGCCGCGCAGGCCACCGACGCGCGAGATGTAGTTCGCCAACGCCTGGCGGTTCTCGACCTCGGGCCGGACGATCAGGCAGTCCGGGTCGTTCACCCAGAACCTGCCGTGCTGCCAGGCCCGTCCGGTGCTGGTGAGGATCGCGGCCCGGCCGCTCGGCTTGCCGAGGTCACCGTTCTCCGGCTCGAAACGAGGGCCGGTGTCCGGGCTGATCCGCATCGCGTCGACCTTGCCGACACTGGGCAGCAGCGGAGCGCCGCAGCCGAGCAGGTAGGAGTCGCCGATGCCCTGGCGGATCAGGTCCAGCCCGAGCCGGTACGCGGCGACCGGGGTCAGGCCGCCGTGCCGGTCGCCGTCCAGGGCCGCGGCGTAGACGAAGTCGGTCTTGAAGAAGTCGAAGCCGGCGTCGAGCAGGTAGCCGAACACCTCGGCAAGATAAGCCTGAACTCCGGGATGAGTGGTGTCCAGGCCGTACGTCACCTGGCCCCAGTTGTGGTGTGCCTCGACCAGCTCACCCTCGTCGCGGATCAGCCAGTCCGGGTGCTCGGCGAACAGCCGGGACTTGCTGCCGGCGAGAAACGGCGCGATCCACACGCCCGCTCGCCGTCCGGAGTCCTTGATCTGCGACACCATGCCGGCCAGCGAGCTGAACCGGTCCGACAGGGTCAGCCAGTCGCCGATCTCGCTCTGGTAGCCGTCGTCGAGCTGGACGACGTCGACGGGCAGCCCGTGCTCGGCGATGGCCGCCAGGTTCTCTTCGATGTCGGTCTGCCGGACGCCGGTGAAGTAGTGGTACCAGGAGCACCAGATGGTCGGAGCCGGTCGCAGCTCACCAACGCCGGCCTGCGCGGCGAAGTCGTCGGCGAACTGCCCGAGCGCGGCCTGCAGCCCGGCCTCGGCGGAATGCTCGGTCACCGTCACCGCAGCAGAGGCGGTCACCGTGAGTTCAGCTCCGCGCAGCTGAGCGGTGATCCGGGGGACGGACTCCGCGGCGGACTCGGTGCCCACCACCACGATCGGATCGCCGTTGCCCGGGTCGACGGCCAGCACCCCCTCGCCGCGGAAGGTGCCCGGTGCCGGCTGCGGCCGGGTACCGCCGTAGTTGCCGCGGTAGGACACCGCGCTGGGTGCCCGGTGCGGCAACCCGGTCACCGGGTAGTCCGTGGCGGGTGACCAGGACTGCCAGCCCTCCTCATGCACCCTGGCGATCGCAGGATCGAGCTTCAGAGTGACGACGTGCTGCTCTGCCAAGGCGGTACTGCCTTTCCGGATCGTGGGTTCCGCTCAGCCCTTGCTTGCTCCAAGGGTCAAGCCAGAGATGAATTGGCGCTGCAGTGCCAGGTACACGAGCAGGGTGGGGATCACCGTGATGGTGGCTCCGGCGGCGATCAGGTTGTAATTGCTGAGGAAATCCCCCTGCAGGTTCTTCACACCTGTCGTGATGGGCAGCCGGTCGCCGCTCTGGATGAACAGCAGGGGCCAGAAGAAGTCGTTGTAGATCCAGATGACTTCGAGCGTACCGAGCGCGGCGAGCGCCGGTCGGCACAGCGGCAGCACGATCGCCGCGTACTGGCGCCAGACGCCGGCTCCGTCGACCAGGGCCGCCTCGGTGAGGTCCTCGGGCAGCGCCTTCATGTAGTTGGACAGCACGAAGGTGCAGAACCCGACCTGGAAGGCGACGTCGACCGCGATCACCGAGTAGTAGGTGTTGAGCAGGTTGCCGGAGTCGCTGACCGAGTACGGAAGCGGTGTGTGCTTGAACATCGCGAACAGCGGCGCCGCGAGTACCTGCGGCGGCAGCAGGTTGCCGGCGGTGAACATGATCAGCAGCGTGACGTTGAACCTCCACCGGAACCGGCTCACGGCGAAGGCCATCATCGAGGCCAGGGCGATGGTCAGCAGCACCGACGGCACCGTGATGATCAGCGAGTTCACGAAGTACGTCTGCAGGCCGGCCTGCTTCCAGGCGGTGCTGAAGTTGCCGAAGCCGAAGCTGCCCTTGAGGCTCCAGTAGCCATGCGCGTCGACTGCTGACTTGGGCCGCAGCGCGGTGAACACCGTCCACAGCAGGGGGATCAGCCACAGCACCGCCATTGTGATGAGGAACAGGTGCGTTCCGTAGTGACGAGCACCGGGTGCCCCGCTGGGCTGGCGGCCGGACCCACTGAACCGGCGCCGTGCTGCCGGAGCGTCCTGGACCGGCGTGCTGAGGGTTGCCGACGAGCTCATCGGTCCGCCTTTCGGAACGTCCGGGCGAGGTAGAAGGTGATCGGCACCAGCGAGATGACCAGCAGCAGCACCGCCAGCGCCGATCCGACGCCGATGATCTGCCCCTCGCCGACGAGGTTCTGCACGACCAGCGCGCTGATCAGTTCGAGGCCGTTGGTGCCGCGGTTGATGACGTAGACGATGTCGAAGGCCCGCAGCGCCTCGATGATGGTGATGACGACTACCACGATGTTGATCGGGCGCATCGCGGGAAACACCACCCGGAAGAACGTCTGCCGGGCGGTCGCGCCGTCGATCGCCGCAGCCTCTTTCAGGGACGGGTCGACGCCCTTGAGGCCGGCCAGGTACAGCACCATGATGTAGCCGGTATGCCGCCAGGTCGCGGCCACCAGCGCGGCCCACAGGTTGACGCTGGAGTTTCCGAACCAGTCGATCGCGTGCGGCGTGTCCGCGGTGCCCAGGACGTGGTTGACCAGGCCGTCGTTGCGCTCGTACATCAACTGCCAGATGATGCCGACCAGCACCAGCGACAGCATCACCGGCGTGAAGAAGATGCTCTGGTAGATGCGGCTGCCCCGGATGTTCTGATCCAGCAGCACCGCTACCAGCAGCCCGAGCGGGGTCGCGACCAGCGCCAGGAACAGCAGCCAGATCACGTTGTGCTGCACGGCGGGCCAGAACGGCGGGTAGTCCTTGGTCACGTAGCTGTAGTTGCTCACCCCGGCGGAGCGGATGTCGGACAGCGCCAGCCCGTCCCACCGGGTGAAGGACAGCGCCACCGACAGCAGCATCGGAATCCAGATCAGCAGGGCCTACAACAGGGTCGGCACCCCGACCATCACCCCTAGCACCACCTTGTCCCGGCGGGACAGCCGCTGCACCCCACGGCCCCGGCCGGCCACCGGAACACCGCGCGGCGCGGTGGGTGCCAGCTCCTGTGGGGGGACGGCCGCCAGCGGCAGATCGGTCATCGCGCTACACCCGTCATTCGCACTACCCCTGCCGTCCGTTACGCCTGGTAGAGGGTCTTCGCCTGGGCCTCGAGCTGTTTGGTATCGATGCTGCCGTCCTTGAGGAAGCCCTGTAGCGCGGGCAGCATCACGTTGTTCGCCATGGTGGGCAAGGCATCCCGGTCGAAGAACTGGCTGATGTACTTGGCATGTGCGATCGCGTCGGCGCACTTCTTGTTCAGCGGCGTGAACTTCGAGGTGTCGGCGTCCTTGGCGGTCTGCAGGTTCGAGGTGTCGATCGAGGCGTAGACGTCCTGACCGGCACCGGTACCCAGGTAGGCCAGCAGATCCTTCGCGGCCTGGTTGCTACCGCCCTTCTTGGACAGCATCAGCCCGTCAATGGGCGCTTCGATGGCGTCGGTGCCCTCGACGGCCATGCTGGGGAACGGAAAGAAGTCGATGTCGTCCAGCACGGTTTTATCCGTGAACTGCTGGGTGACGAACGAGCCGAGCAGATACATGCCGGACTTCTTTCGAGCCAGCGTGGTAGCCGCCTCCTGCCAGGTTGCGCCGAGGGCGGCCTTGTCCTGATACGGCAGCAGCGCCTTCCAGTTGTCGAAGACGTCCTTGACCTTCTGCTGGTCCCAGGACTCCTTGTGCGCGCAGAGGTCGACGTGGAACTGGTAGCCGTTGGTGCGCATGTTGATGTAGTCGAAGGTGCCCATCGCGGGCCAGCCGTCCTTGTCGGCAAAGGCTATCGGCGTCAGGCCGTCCTTCTGCATCTGGGCGCACAGCGACTTCAGCGCGTCGAAGGTGGCCGGCACCTGGTAGCCCTTCGAGTTCCACAGACTCTTGCGATAGAAGAATCCCCACGGATAGTTGTAGTTGGGGACGAAGTACTTCTTGCCGTCGTCGCCGGTCGAGGCCTTCGCGAGAGCGTCGGAGAAGTTGCCACCGATCTTCTCCCAGACATCGTCGATCGGGGCGACCAGGCCCTTGGTGGCGTAGTAGCGCGCCCGGTAACCGGCGAACCAGGTGAAGGCGTCGTCCGGGCTGCCGTTGAGGTAGGAGTTGATGTTGTTCTGAAAGTCGTTGTGCGGCACGGTGTTGACCTTGACGGTGTCGCCGGACTTGGCCTTGAACGCGTCCAACACCGCCTGGTACGCACGCTTGGGGACGGCGTCGGAGCTGCCCGAGCCCACGGTGACCGACTTCGACGCGCTGCCGCTGTTGCCGCTGGAGGGCTTGCTGCCACCGGTGCACGCCGCCAGCAGGGGAGCAGCGGCAATGCCGGCCGCGCCCGCCCCGAAGCCTTTCAGGACGGCACGCCGGCTCGGCCCGGAATCGCCCACGCCGACGATGGGACCGGTGGCTTTCGATGACATGGCGCCTCCTAGAGTGGCTTTGCGAGGTAGCTCACCTCACAGAAGTAACCATCATTCAGCGGAACCGAACGCGCCTTGTCAAGAGAGAACCGGTAACTGAAGCGAAATCTGCTTGAAAAGGATGCCAGAAGCGGTCATCGCGGCGCATCGAGCAGAACGCCGGTGTTGCCTTATGTTCGGTCTGGTGGGCTAGTGCAGCTTGTGCGTACCCTGCGCCGCGGTCACCGAAAAGCTGACCGGCAGCGTGTAGTCGCGCCCGGCGAACGCCGCCTCGACGGCAATCGCACCGGCGCGGGCCCGGGCCGGCTCCATCAGCGCGATCACGCAGCCACCGAAGCCGCCACCGGTCATCCGGGCACCGAACGCACCGAACGCGAGCAGCACCTCGACGGCCAGGTCGACCTCGGGCACCGTGATCTCGAAGTCGTCGCGCATGCTCGCGTGCGAGGCGGTCAACAGCGGTCCCGTCTGGCGGAGCTGGCCGGTGCGCAGCAGGTCCGCGCACGCCAGGGTGCGGTCGTTCTCGGTGATCACGTGCCGGGCCCGCTTGCGCAGCGTTTCGTCGTCGAGGCGGCCCATCGCCTCGGCCAGGTCCTCCAGCGTCACATCGCGCAGGGCGTTCACGCCGAGCTGCCGGGCCGCCTGCTCGCACGCCGACCGGCGCTCGCCGTACAGGCCGTCGGTCAGCTGGTGGGGTGCCTTGGTGTCGATGACCAGCAGGGTCAGGCCGGCTGCCTCCAGATCGAAGCTCACCGGCTCGACCGACAGCGAGCGCATGTCGCAGAGCAGCACCCGGTCCTGCTCGCCGAGCACCGACGCCAGCTGGTCCATGCCGCCGGTCGGCGCCCCGACGAAGCCGTTCTCGGCCTCGCGGGCGACCGCGACCAGCTCGGACCGGGTGAGCCCCAGGTCCCACAGGTCGTTCAGGGCCGCGGCGACGGAGCATTCCAGCGCCGCGGACGAGGACAGCCCCGCCCCGCCGGGGACGTCTCCGTCGATGCTGATGGACAGCCCGCGGAGCTGGTGACCCCGCTCGGCCAGCGCCCACACCACGCCCGCGGCGTAACCGGCCCACGCGCCGTCCTCGCCGAGCAGGCCCGGACGAAGGTCGGCGAGCGCGATCTCGACGGGCTTGCCCCGCTGCGCCGAGGCCACCTCGAGCACCGGCTCGTCCAGCGCCGACAGCGTCGCGGTGCAGCCCTGCGGAATGGCCAGCGGCAGGCAGAATCCGTCGTTGTAGTCGGTGTGTTCACCGATCAGGTTGACCCGGCCGGGCGCGCGCCAGCTGGTACCGCTCATCCGGCGCTCTCCGACGGTTGCCGGGTCTGCAGAAAGGTCCAGGCGTCGGCGACCATCTCGTCCAAGCCCCTGGTGGGGCGCCACCCGAGTTCGGCGGCCGCCTTGGCGTTCGAGGCGATCAGGACGGCCGGGTCACCGGGGCGGTTGGGAGCGTCCACCGCGGGTGTCGGCTTGCCGGTGACCCGCCGCACCGAATCGATGACCTCACGGACGGACGATCCGCCGCCGGAGCCGAGGTTGCAGATCAGGTGCCCCTCGGAATGCTCGCGGGTCCACTCGATGGCGCGCAGGTGGGCGTCGGCCAGGTCCAGCACGTGGATGTAGTCGCGGACGCAGGAGCCGTCCGGCGTCGGGTAGTGCACGCCGTTGACCTGGAGCTGCGGCCGCAGGCCGGCCGCCACTTGAAGGGCGATGGGAATGAGGTGTGTCTCGGTGGCGTGCCGCTCGCCGAGCATTCCGTCCGGCGTGATCCGGGCACCGGCCACATTGAAGTAGCGCAGGCTGACCGCGGCCAGGCCGTGTGCCACGGCGTAGCTGGTGAGCATCTCGTCGATCGCCAGCTTTCCGGCGCCGTACGGGTTGGTCGGCCGGGTCGGGGACGACTCCGGAATCGGGGTGGTTTCGGGCTCGCCGTAGGTCGCGGCGGTCGAGGAGAACACCATCTTGCGGACGCCATGGCGGCGCATCGACTCCAGCAGCGCGAAACTGCCGACCACGTTGTTCTGCCAGTACAGCTCCGGCTTGACAACGGATTCGGCCACCAGCGACTTGGCGGCGAAGTGCAGCACGGCGTCGAACCGACCGGCGGCGAGGACATCATGCGCTTCGGTGATCGAGGTTCGCACGAATTCGGCGCCCTCGGGCACGGCGTCGGCGTGACCGGTGGACAGGTCGTCCAGCACGGTGACCTGGTGACCGGCGCCGAGCAGCTCGGCGGTCACGACACTTCCGATGTAGCCGGCGCCGCCGGTCACGAGCACTCGCATGGCAGTCGAGTTTCCGTTCTCGTTGGATCGCGAGAATCCGACCCTACACTTGGAGCCAGGCATTCGACTCGAGGAGCAAACCGCTACATGAACGGCACAGCCCTCAACGTCCTGATCGTCCTTGCCCTGATCCTGGTCGAGGGACTGTTCGTGGCTGCCGAGATCGCGCTGGTGTCGCTTCGTGAGGGCCAGGCCAAGACCATGGCGGAGTCGGGCCGGCGCGGCCAGGCGGTGGCCCGGCTGCTGGACGATCCGAACCGGTTCCTGGCCTCCGTGCAGATCGGCGTCACCTCCACGGCGCTGCTGTCCTCGGCGTTCGGCGCGGTGACGCTGTCCGAGGCGGCCAAGAACTCGCTGATCCAGCACGGCGTCGGCGAGACGCTGTCGGGTGTCGTGGGTATCGTCGGGGTCACCCTGTTGATCTCGTTCGTGACACTCGTCGTAGGCGAGCTCGCTCCCAAGCGGCTGGCGTTGCAGCGGCCCGAGGGGGCCGCGATGCTCTTCGGCCCGACCCTGGACCGGATGGCGACCGTGTTCCGGCCGCTCATCTGGTTGCTGTCCGCATGCACCGACCTGGTGGTCCGGGTGCTCGGCGGCGACCCGAACGCCGGCCGGGAGTCCATCAGTGAAGAGGAGCTCCGCGGGCTGGTGGCCGCCCACGAGTCCCTGACCAGCGACGAGCGACGGCTCATCGACGAGGTGTTCGCCGCAGGCGAGCGCTCGGTCAGCGAGGTGATGATCTCGCGGACGGACGTGACGTTCCTCGATGCCACCATGACGGTCAGCCGGGCCATCAAGCTGGCCGGCGACGCGCCGCACTCGCGGTATCCGGTGATCGGTCGCAGCAGCGACGACGTCCTCGGGTTCGTGCACATCCGCGATCTCTTCCTGGGCGCCCCGGGCACCGAGCCGTCGCTGGACCGGTCCCTGGTGATCGGTGACCTGGTGCGCGAGATCAAGGTGCTGCCCGGCTCCAAGAAGGTGCTGTCCGCGCTGAGCGAGATGCGCCGTGAGGGCCACCACGTCGCGCTGGTGGTCGATGAGTACGGCGGCACCGACGGCATCGTCAGCCTGGAAGACCTGATCGAAGAGGTCATCGGAGATATCCGGGACGAGTACGACGAGGACGAGGAGGCCAACCGGCGTCTCACCGGCGGGGTGGTCGAGATCGACGGCCGCTGCAACTTGGGGGAATTCGCCGAGTTCACCGGCTTCTCGTTGCCCGACGGGCCGTACGAGACGGCCGGTGGTTTCCTGATGGCCCGGCTCGGCAAGCTGCCCCAGGTCGGCGATCGGGTCGAGATCGAGGGACATGTCGTCCAGGTTCTCGAGATCGAAGGCCGTCGAGCCGCCAGGCTGCGGGTGGAGCCGCTGCCTGGGTCGCGACCGGAAGCGGAGCCCGTCAGCGAGCCCGTCCTGCGCTGAGCGGCGCACCTGGGGATCGTTCGGGTAAGTGATGGCACGAATCTGCCACGGACGGGACACGATGTCGCTCACCGCCTTGTGACCGGAATTTTCCGTTCCCGTGGGCCGAAGGGCATCGCATGCACAACCCGACCCTTCTCGGACTCGGATCTCCAGAACACCCTTTGTACCGTTGCAGTTGTGCACTACATAACGGGTTAGTTTTGCAGTACAGTCGGTCTATGGCGGTGACGTGGGCGGCGAGTGCTGACAAGCACGGTGTCGAGCACGCGGACGCGTTGCACGCGATCGCTAATGCTTACTTCGTGAAGGTGGAGTTCGATGAACCGCGGATCGCGGGTGGGTTGCGTCCGACGCTGTACATCGGGCCGCCTCGTCAGCTGGGCGGTCCGTTGCTGGAGGTGATCGTGGTGCTGACGCCTCCCCCGAGATCTGCACATTTTTCACGTCATGATCGCCCGTCAGAAGCACCTGGACCTCATGGAGGAGCAGTGATTAACGAGAAGGACAGCGACGCGCTCGCTGAGTGGGCCGAGCATGAGATAAGCGTGACGGCGCCCTCGCGGGCGGTGTTGCGGGGCACGGATGCCGCGGCGCACGGCAGGGAGGCGTTGGAGCGGGCTCTGGGCGGCCGCCCTTCGCTCGATCCGAATGCCCGACCCGGGCAGCATTCGCGGACCCGGCAGGTCCGGTTGCCGAGCGAGGCGAACGCCAAACTCGATGCCGTCGCGGCGGCTCAGCACCGCAAACCGAGCGAAGTCATGCGCGATGCGTTAGACGAGTACTTCCGCAACCACCCCGATCAAGCCGCCTCCTGACGAGTCAACCCCCTGCGCTGTTTGGGCTTCGGCGGTCTCGACCATGCCAACGACTGCTGCAAGTCACACGCCTGGGGATCGTTTCGGTAAGAGTTCTTGCCGTCTACGGCCAAGTCGTCATTTCCGCTAGCGAATCGGTGCCGCGCTGCCGATGATGGGAATGGACGCCGGTATCCGAGACGGCGATGTCTGAGACGGCGATACCGAAGAGAAAGTGGCACGAGGACTTAGTTGTGGCACACCCGCGTTACGCGCCATCAGGCGCTGTGAACTTCTCGCTCACCCGGATCATCACCAGCGCGGCCGTCCTGGCAGCCGCGGCGCTGGTGTGCGCGCCGGCTCTGGAGAGCGCCGGGCGCACCGCCGCCGCCGCGAGTGTGTCCGAATCGGGGCTGTCAGGCGTCGAGGCGGGAGCGGCCGGTGCCGAATCAAGTGCTGGGACGGCCGGAGCTGGGCTTGGTTCTGGGCCGCCTGGTTCTGGGCAGCCTGGTTCTGGACAGCCTGGTTCTGGGTCGCCCGCTCCGTCGTCCTCGAGTTGGCCCGGTGCCATTCCGATCCGGCCGTCGACGTTCGCGACCGTGCCGCCTGCCCCGAGCGGAACCGGCGTGTCACCGGGCCCGAGTGGAACCGGCGTGTCGGTCGTATCGGCGGTGTTCGGCCCGGCCGGTGAGGTCGGCGCGCTGGGCATTCCGGCAATGGTGCTGCGGGCCTATCACCAGGCCGCGGCCAAGCTGGCCGTCGAGGAACCGTCCTGCAAGCTGCCGTGGTGGTTGCTGGCCGGTATCGGGCACACCGAGTCGGGCCACGCCGAGGACGGCCGCCTCTCTGCCGACGGCACTACCCGCGGCAAGATTCTGGGGCCGCGGCTCAACGGCGGCATCGCCGGTGACGCGATCATCAGCGACACCGACCACGGCGCGTACGACGGCGACACCGGCTATGACCGCGCCGTCGGGCCGATGCAGTTCATCCCCTCGACCTGGCTCCGCTGGGGCGCGGACGGCAACGCCGACGGCAAGCGCGACCCGAGCAACATCTTCGACGCCACGCTGGCCGCCGGGCACTACCTGTGCGCGGACGGCCGCGACCTGTCCACCACCGCCGGTCTGCAGGCGGCCGTCCTCAGCTACAACCACTCGGCGCCGTACCTGAAGACCGTGCTCGCGTGGGGAACCGCGTACCGCAGCGGCGCCTCCTCGGTGGACGACAGCCTGCTGCCGGTGGTCGCTGACGTGACCAAGGTCCGCCCGCCGGTGTCGAGCCGGCCGCCGAAGCGGAAGCCGGCCGTGACCCGATCCAGCAAAACTCCGAGCGGCTCACACGGCCGTTCTTCGCCGAGTGGAGCTTCAGCCGGGTCCGGCTCAGGTGGTTCGGCGGCCGGCGGCAGGGGCGGTACCCGCTCCGGTTCCAGCTCTGGTGCGCCGAGTGCCAGCCCCACACCGACGGGATCGGGTTCGGGACCGGGTTCTAGTTCGGCCCAGCCCACGCCGACCGGCTCGACCAGCGGCTCACCGACGGCAAAGCCGTGCGGATCGCCCACCAGCACCACGTCGGCTCGCGCGACCGATGCCACCTCATCGGCAGCGCCGAGCCCCCGCTTGGCGAGTTCGGCGACTGTCTCGGCTTCGGCTGCTCCTGCTTCGGCTGCTTCTACTTCGGCGGTGAAGACTTCGGCGGCGAGCCCGACAGCAACGCCGACGACCTGCGCGCCCTGAATCATCCCGCTCGGTTGAGCGAACCCCGCTGACCGCAGCCGGGGGAGCGGCCGGCCTGGCGGGATGGAAGGATATTCCTCCGTGACCAATCAACCGCGGGTTCTCTCCGGCATCCAGCCGACCGGCGAGTCCATGCAGCTGGGCAACTACCTCGGCGCGGTACGCAACTGGGTCGCGATGCAGGACGGCTACGACGCCTATTACTGCGTGGTCGACCTGCATGCCATCACCCTGGAGCCGCCGGAGCCCGAAGCGCTGCGCCAGCGCACCCGGATCGTCACCGCCCAGCTGCTCGCCGCCGGCCTGGACCCGGACCGGTGCGCGCTGTTCGTCCAGTCGCACCTGCCCGAGCATCCGCAGCTGTCCTGGGTGCTCGAATGCCTCACCGGCTTCGGCGAGGCCAGCCGGATGACGCAGTTCAAGGACAAGTCCGCCAAGTCCGGGGCCGACCGGCAGGGCGTCGGGCTGTTCACGTACCCGATCCTGCAGGCGGCCGACATCCTGCTGTACCAGGCGGACCAGGTGCCGATCGGCGAGGACCAGCGCCAGCACCTGGAGCTCACCCGCAACCTCGCGCAGCGGTTCAACGCCAAGTACGGCGACACGTTCGTGGTGCCCGAGGCCTTCATCGGCAAGGCCGCGGCCAAGATCCTCGACCTGCAGGACCCGTCCGCGAAGATGTCGAAGTCCCGGGCCGAGAACGGCACCATCTTCCTCTCCGACGATCCGGGCGTGATCACCAAGAAGGTCAAGCGCGCAGTGACCGACACCGAGTCCGAGATCCGGTTCGACCCCGAGGCCAAGCCGGGGCTGTCCAACCTGCTCGCCATCCACGCCGCGTTCACCGACACCAGTGTCGAGGCGGTCGAGAAGGAGTTCGCCGGGCAGGGGTACGGCGCGCTGAAGAACGCCGTCGCCGAGGCCGTGGTGGCCTTCGCGCAGCCGTTCGCCGCCCGCACCCGTGAGCTGCTCGACGATCCGGCCGAGCTGGACCGGATCCTGGCCAGGGGTGCGGAGCGAGCCCGGGCGGTTGCCGGGCGCACGGTGGCCGACGCCTACGCCAAGGTCGGGTTCCTGCCGCCGGTGCAAGGCTGATCCCGGTGGGTGACGGCGCAGCGGACCTCGGCGGGTCCTCGGCTCAGGCGACCCAGGCCGCAAACGGCTGCGGCAAGATGACGGTGGGGGTCGCGCTGGCGATCCCCGAGCCGCACGCCTCGGTGCTGTCCGGCTGGCGTCGCCGGATCGGTGACCCCGAGGCCGACAAGATCCCGGTGCACGTCACCCTGCTGCCGCCGACCGAGTTCGACGCCGGCGAGCTGCAGCTGGTCGAGAAACACCTCGCGGACGCCGCTACCACTGTCCTGCCGTTCACCATGCGGCTGTCCGGAACCGGCACGTTCCGGCCGGTGTCGCAGGTGGTGTTCGTCCAGGTGTCGGCCGGCATCGCCGAGTGCGAGCTGCTCGAGCGGGCCGTCCGGCGGCATCCGATCGATCGCGACGTGGCCTACCCGTACCACCCGCACGTCACGGTGGGCCATGACATCGACGACGACAGACTGGACGAGGCCTTCGACGAACTGCGCGACTTCGTCGCCCAGTTCGGCATCGACCGCTTCACTCTGTACTCCCAGGACGAGAACGGCGCCTGGCATACCCACCGCGAGTTCTTGTTGACGGGGCCGTAGCGGTGCCGGCGAATCCGCTGGGGCCGGTCAAGGCCGTTCGCGCCAGCCTCAGCCGGCGGTGGCAGGCCCTGAAGAGGGATCGTCCGGGCGTCGAGCACGTGGTGGCGGCGTACCAGCACTACAAGGACCACCACGGCGATCACCTGGCCGCGGCGATCACCTACTTCAGCTTTCTGGCGCTCTTCCCGCTGGTGCTGCTGGGCGTCTCGATCACCGCGTTCGTGCTCGCCTCGGACCGGCACCTGCAGAACGAGCTGCTGACGAAGGTCGGCTCCAGCATGCCCGGCGGTTTCGGTGACACGGTGCAGAAGGCGATCGAGACCGCCATCAACCAGCGAGCCGGTGTGGGAGTGATCGGACTGGCCGGTGTCGCGCTGACCGGCCTCGGCTGGATCGACAACCTGCGCACCGCCATCGACACCGTCTGGGGCCTGTCCGAGTCGAAGCGGTCCTTCCTCGCCAAGAAGCTCTCGGACGCGCTGGTGCTGCTCGGCCTGGGTGCCGGAGTGGTGCTCTCGCTCGCCGTGACGGTCGGCGGGACGGCCGCCAGCGGGCTGTTGCTGCGCGCGTTGGGGCTGCCCGACGTGACGGGCGCCGGCACGGTCACCCGGATCGTGGGAATCGCCCTCGGCATCCTCGGCAACATGATCATCTTCGGCTGGTTGATGATCAGGCTGCCCGACCTCCGGGTCACTCGGCGCACGGCGGTGCGGGCCACCCTGCTTGCCGCGGTGGGGTTCGAGGTGCTCAAGATCGTCGGCACGTATTACATCGCCCGGGTCACCCACTCCTCGACCGGAGCCGTGATCGGTCCGGTGGTCGGCGTGCTGGTGTGGATCGATCTGGTGTCGCGCTACCAGCTCTTCTGCGTGGCGTGGGCGGCAACGTCCGAACCCGAGCGCTCGCGGCTGGCGCCGGTCGACGCGCCGGTGGCCGGTCCGCCGGTGCCGTCCACGACGGGTGCTCCCGCTCCGGTGTCACCGGTCGGGATCGCCGCCGGCATCTTCAGCGCCGGTGCCGCGGTCGGCGCCGGTTCGCTAGCCATCCTGCGGCGGCAGCGAGAGCGACCCCGGCGAACAACGCCGGAATGAGTTGCCCCGGCGCGGGCATCGCCGACGCGTTGCTGCTGGCTGCCGCTCCCAGGCCCCGCCCGGCGGCAGGATTTCCGTCGGCGGCCGGAGCTGGCGCGCGCTGGGCGTGGGTGGCTGGTTTGCCGGTCGCGGGAGCCGTCTCGACCGGGGCATCGGCAGCGATCGGTCCGGCCAGCTTTCCCACCGGGCTGACGAAGCGGTTCAGCGAGAAGCCCCAGTCGAACAGCTCCGCCGCCTGCTGGAACTGGTCCAGCGGCACCCGCTCGCCGCGCAGCATGATCAGCCCCAGCGTGCGGCCCTTGCGCCGGACGGCGGACAGGTAGGTGTGCCGGGCGGCGTCGGTGTAACCTGTCTTGGCGACGAGCGCGCCGGGCACCGCCCCGAAGAAGTTCAGGCTCTGGTTGTCGAACTCGTACGGCCCGACCTTGCCGTACCTGCTCGACCTGGCCGGGTAGCTGGCACTGGGCAGCTTGTCGTAGGCCACCAGCCGGGGTTGCCCGACGAACGCCCGCAGGACCAGTGACATGTCGTAGGCGGAGGTGAGCTGGGTCCAGCCGTCGAGGCCGGACGGGGTCTGGACCACCGTGTCGTAGGCGCCGAGTTGCCGGACCTTGGCGTTCAGCTGCCCGACCGTCTTGGCGACGCCCCCGTTCGCCTGTGCCAGTGCGGCCGCCGCGTCGTTGGCCGACACCAGCAGCAGGGCCTGGAACAGCTGGTCGACGCTGTAGCGGCCGCCGGCCAGCAGACCCACCGCCGAGCCTTCGGCATGCGCGGCGCCCGGTGACACCACGACCACCCGCTTCGACGGCAGGTTCGGCGCCACCGTCACGGCGGTCAGGGTCTTGAGGATGCTGGCGGGCTGATAGCGGCCGTGCGGGTCACGCGCCGCCAGGATCTCGCCGGTGCCCAGGTCGGCCAGTACCCAACTGCGCGCGGTGAGGCCCCGGGGCAGCGGCGGCGCGCCCGTGGGCAGCACCAGCCCGCGGCTCGCGAGCTGCGGGCCGCCGGGGACCGCGCCGTTGGGTGCCTTGGCGCCCGCCGGCGGATGCGGGCTGGGAGCTTGCGGGGACGCCGCGGTGGACGTCGGCTCGGGCGCCGTCAGGGTCGCCGCGGGCCGCGAACCGGTCGCGGCCGCCTGGAAGCTCAGTGGTTGCGCCGCGATCGCGATCGCGGTCGCTGCCGGCCCGAGGCTCGTGCCCGCGATCAGCACGGCCACGGCCGGCCCGAGCACCGAGCGCACGCACCGCACCGGCCGGCTGGTCGGATGCTGCCTGGCCGTCACCGGGTAAGGCTAGCCGGTATGGAGTGGCCGCTCGGGGACGCGGCTGCTGGGTGGGGATGCCCGCCTGCGTGCGGTTGCGCAGCCAGCGACCGTCAACTCGATACAGTCTTGGTGTGGGTTCGACGGCCGATCCGACGCTGTCAACAGATGGGCTCTGGTTCTGTGATCCAGGATTTGCGCACGACCCGGGATCTCCGGACGGCCGCTGATGCGGTGCTGGTGGTGGGTTCGGGTGCCGCCGGTCTGGCCCTGGCGCAGCGGGTCTCCGAATCTGGTCGGTCGGTGGTGGTGCTGGAATCCGGCGGTGACCTCACGGCGACGTCGGACCCAGGGACGGACACCGCAGATCTGAACGAGGGTCTGAATCTGGGCCTTGCTTACACCGGCCTGCGGGATGGCCGCTCGCGCAATCTCGGTGGCACGACCCAGCTCTGGCACGGCCAGTGCATGCGGTTGCATCCCATCGACGTGCGACCCCGGCCGTGGGTGCCGCACAGCGGCTGGCCGATAGCGCTGACCGACCTCGATGAGCACTACGCCGCGGCTGAGCGGTGGCTCGGGGTGACCGGACGTGGCTATGGCCCCGAGCGGTGGCAAGAGCATCCCGAGCTGGCCCCATTGCCTGGGATTCCACCCGGCTGCTGCACGACTTCACCGAGTACGCCCCGAAACCCATGCTCGGACGCGTGCACCGGTCGGCCCTCGTCCACAACCCGCTGGTCCAGGTGATCCTCAACGCGACGGTCGGTGCGGTGCTGACCGAGGACGGCCGCACGACCGGTGTGGTGGTGTACGGCCCGGACCGGCGACGGGTCGAGATCCGCGCCGGGAACGTGGTGCTCGCGGCCGGGGCCATCGAGAATGCCAGGCTGCTGCAGCTGAGCGACCCAGCAGCCATCGGCCTGGGGGACGGTCGCCAGCACACCGGCCGATTCCTCCAGGACCACCCGATAATCCGGACCGCCGAGGTCATCGCGGAGGACTTCCGCCTGCTGCAGGATCGCTACGTCGCCCTGCACCGGGGTAAGCGGCGGCTCTTTCCGAAGGTCCGGCTGGCTCCAGGGGTCCAGCAGGAGCGGGGGCTGCTGGATGCCACCGCTGTCTTCGTCCACGACCACAGTGAGCCCGGACTGGCCGCAGCCAGGCGCGTACTCACCGCGGCGCGAGCACGGCGGATGACCGAACGGCCGGTCGCGGACGTGCTGACCGCGCTGCATACGCCGGTTCCGGTACTTCGTGACGGCTACCGGCGCTTCGTGTTCGGGCGCTCCACCGCAGCGCGCCCGTCGGCGGTCTGGCTCCAGGTCTGGCTGGAGCAGACGCCTGATCCGGACAGCCGAATCTCGCTGAGCGCACAGACGGACAGCCTCGGCATGGCCCGTGCCCAGGTCGACTGGCGCGTCGGGGACCGCGAGATCGAGACCAGCCGCCAGCTGACCCGCTGGATCGCCGCGGACCTGCGGCGGCTCGGCCTAGCGCGGGTGCGAGAACTGCCGGCCATGCAGGACGACGATGCCTGGCGTGCCGGGGTCACCGATGCCTTTCATCCCTCGGGCACCACCCGGATGTCAGACTCCCCGGACACGGGGGTCGTCGATCCTGCCCTGCAGGTCCACGGGGTGCGCGGCTTGCACGTCGTCGGCGGCAGCGTGTTTCCGACCAGCGGCTACGCCAATCCGACGCTCACGATCGTGGCGTTGGCACTGCGGCTGGCCGACCGGCTCGCTGTCACGGCACCGCCTGGGCGCGATCCGGGGGCGACGGTGCGACCCGGGGGCGATGGTCTCAGCCGCTGATCAGGCGGTTCAGGACAGCGTGGACGGGCTCGGGCAGCGGTTCATCACCCAGCACGAGCCGCCGGAGCGGGGCGAGCCGTTCGGGTCGGCTGGTGGCCACGATGACGTCAGTCAGGCCCAGCGTCGCCGAGCGGGCAATCAGGGCGTCGGCAAGACCGGAGGGTCCTGCCCAGGCGGTGCCGGCGGTGACCTCCCGCCACTCGGCGCCCAGTTCGGAACCGGAGTCCAGCCGTGCCCGGAGCTGTGTCAGCTGCGAGGCCGACGGTCCCAGCACACCGTGCCCCACCCTGACGGTCACGGTGTCGGGCAGGAGCACCGGCGGCGACAGCGGGCCGGCCGAGAAGTGCGCGACCTGGAACATCTCGGGTGCTCGGTCCAGGCAGTCCCGGGTCAGGCCGTTCGCGGTGGCCACGCCCAGCTGACCGACGTCGCCGCGCGCGAGGAACCCGCGCAGGCAGGACAGCAACTCCTCGGTGATGTCGTCCGGCCTGACCTCGTGCAGCACGAGGCGGTCGAGTCTGCCCAGCCTGGACAGGGAGGTCTCGATCGAGGCCAGCACATCCGCGGTCTGGAACTGACCGTGCCCCGCTGGGCGAGCATCGCCGCGCAACCGCTGCTGGAGCGTTGCCGTTAGCCGCCGGGCGACCGCTTTGGCAAGGCGTACCGAGCGGGATGGCGGCGAGGCGGGCTCGATGCCCACCTTGGTAGTGATCGTCGGTGGGGGATCGAGGTCGGCGGCGTACCGGCCCAGCTCCGCCTCGCTGCGTCCATATCCGTAGGACGGCGCCGTGTCGAAATGCCGGAAGCCTTCCTGGTGCGCCCGTGCCAGCAGGGATCTCGACTCGGTGGGGGCCACCACCCCGAAGAGATGAGCCGTTCCGAATACCGGATTCGCAGCCATGAGAACACCTAATCTGAGACTACTTAACGCGGATTTGATGTAACCTTGTCACAAAACAATCACCCAGAGTATTCAAGCTGCTCTATCAGCCCCAGGGACACGCCCGTGTACGCCTTCCGCCTCACCAGCCGTTCAAACTTCATCGCCGTCACCGGATGCTTGCTGGCCACGACCGCGATACTCACTCACGCCGGCACGTCCGTCGCCGCTGTCACCGCCGTGCGGCCGACCTCGGCCCACCTCGTGGCCGCCGGTCGCGCGGTCACCGACCGCTCCGGCCAAGTGTGGTCGACCGATTCCGGGTTCGCCGTCGGTGGCACGTTGAGCACCACGTCGCAGTCGATCCTGGGCACTACGGAGCCGAAGCTGTTCCAGACTCAACGCTACGGCATGAGCGGCTTCAAGATCCCGCTCGCGGCAGGCACCTACCAGGTCACCGTGAACCTAGCTGAGCACTACTGGCCCAAGGCTCGGCAGCGCATCTTCAGCATTAGCGCCGAGGGCCACACCGTCGCGAGCGGCGTTGACGCGGTGGCCGAGGTGGGGGAGTTTCACGCCTACCAGCTGCGCTTCTCCGTTCCGGTCAGCGATGGCACTCTCGACCTGCGCTTCACCGCCCAAATCGATCACTCGATGCTGTCCAGCGTCAGTGCGGTGCTGTCGAACTCGGCTCCGGTGACCAGTGCCCCGGTGTCGCTGGCCGCCCCGGTGACCAGTGCCGCCCCCGTGAGGACTGTCCCGGTGTCGCTGCCCGCCGACGCAATGCGGCCGGAGAGCTTCGGCGCTCGCGGCGACGGCTCCACCGACGACACCGCCGCGCTGCAGAAGGCCTTCGACAGTGCGCCCGCGGGAGTGCCGGTCTATCTCACGCCGGGTCGGAGCTACCCCCATGCCACTGTGCTGCACCTGCGGGTCCCCGGCTTGCACGTCACCGGTGCCGGGGTGCTGCTGGCCACCTCCGAGTCGCGGTCCTCGGTGTGGATCGAGTCCGACAACGTGCTGCTCGACGGCGGGGTGGTGATCCGGACCGCCAGGACGACGCAGCGCTGGTCGGCATGGGAACAGATGGGTGTGCGCGTGGTCGGTCACCGAGGAGTGGTTCTGCGTGGCATCGTCGTCGATGGCTCGGCCGCGGCCGGTATCTACATCGGCAATCAGGCCAGCCAGTTCGTGCTCGATCAGGTAACCGTGCGGAACACCCGCGCCGACGGCATCCACATGACGATGGGTGCCCATGACGGCCAGGTGATCTCGCCGACGGTGGCCAACACCGGTGACGACGGAGTTGCCGTCGTGTCGTACGCCTCGGACGGCCCGGCCTGCCACGACATCACCGTCAAGGCTCCCCGAGTGCTGGGCACGACGTGGGGACGTGGACTGTCTGTTGTGGGCGGCACGCGGATCACCGAGACAGACATCGACGTCGAGCGGACGTCGGCCGCGGGCGTGTACGTAGCTTCGGAGGGCAGTCCCTGGTACACCGCCGCGCCGCAGAGCGTAAGTATCGCGGGAGGTTCGATCAGTGACGCCAACACCGATGCCGGCGTCGATCACGGCGCTGTCCTGGTCATGAGTGGCGCGGTGGGGCACGCCCCCGACGCCGTCACGATCCGGGGTCTGGCGATCTCGTCGACGCGGGCCTCTGCCAGCCGGGACATCGGTGTCGTCACCTACGGAACCGCACCGAAGTCCATTCTGTTCGCCGACCTCGCGATCACGGGAGGCCCGAAGTCGGCGTACCAGGGCAACACGCCGCAGACCAGCTACCAGGTGCGCAACCTGACACAGAACGGCATCCGGCTCGCCGACCGGGGCTGATTCAGTTCGATATCACAGCCAATCCAGATAAAATTCATGTGAGATTTTGATACGGTGCGCGGTGTGCCTGACCTGACTCGGCCCACGGTGGGCGTGGTGATCGCCGCGTACAACGCCGAGCGGTGGTTGCCCGCCACGCTGGCCAGTCTGCGAGCGCAGACCTGGGGCCGCTGGCAGTGCGTCGTCGTCGACGACGGCTCTACCGACGGCACGCCGGAGGCAGTCCGGCAGGTGATGGCGTGCGATGACCGGGTCCGACTACTCAGCCAACCGAACAGCGGCCTTTGCGCGGCTCGCAATGCCGGCATCGGCGCTCTCGACGTCGAGTGCAGATACGTCGGCTTTCTCGACAGTGACGACCTGTACGAGCCGCAGACCTTGGAGTCCCTGGTCACGGCGCTGGAGCGGCGCCCGGACGCGGTGGGAGCGTACGGCCTCGCGGACTACGTTGACGAGCACGGCGTACCGCTGCTACCAGGTCTGCACCCGAGCCGGCAGCGGCGGCGACACATCATCCGCGGCTGGCGGCTGGTCGCGGTGCCTGCCGAGGAGGACGCGACGTTCGGCCTTGTGGTGGTCTATGGCCCGATCTGGCCGCCGGCGGTCGCCCTGCAGCGGCTCGGTGACGTGATAGCGGTCGGAGGCTTCGACGAGTCCTTTCCCAGTCAGGAAGATTGGGACTTCTACCTCCGGCTCACCCGGCGCGGCCCGTACGTCGCGCTGGACCGGCGACTGGCCTGGTATCGCCGGCACGGCACCAACCTCACCTCCGACCACGCCACGAGCGTGTTCCATCAGGAGCGGGTTCGACGCAACGCCTTCGTATATCCCGACAACACCGCGGCCGAGATCCAGCTCGTCCGCCGCGCCTGGCGGCTGCTCGAAGCCAGGCAGGCCGCGGTGCTGCTACGCCACGCCGTGCGCTGCCTGGCGCAGCGGAGCTGGCACCGAGCGGCCGAGGCGGCGTTCGGCGCGCTCATCTGCCTGGCTCAGCAGCTACGCCCGGGGCCACCACCGGCCAGCACCTGGCGGGTGCGCTACACCCGTCCGGCCGAACTGCCGGGCGCGGTGCTCATCCCGCACTGAGCCGGGGCTGGGGCACCGCCGGCCGGGGCTCAGCGGCCGGCCGTGGGCCGCAGGACTTGTCCGAGCAACGCCCCGACCGCGTCCATCGTCGCCTGCGGACGGTAGCTGCGCTCGTAGAGAGCGCGCCCGGCTCCGGACAGCCGCTGCGCAAGCCCCGGCTCGTCCAGCACCCGGCACACCGAGGCGACGATCTGCTGCGGGGTGTCGCCGATCAGTAGCTGCTCGCCGTCGGTGGCATCGATTCCCTCGGCGCCGGCCACCGTGGACACCACTGGCACCCCGTAGGCCAATGCCTCCACGATCTTGAGCCGGGTGCCACCGCCGAAGCGGATCGGCACCAGCACCGCGTGGGCGCGGGACAGCTCCTCGGCGACCGAGTCGACAGGGCCCACCAGGTCGAGCCCCTCGATGTCGCCGAACTCCGCCAACCGGTCGGCCCGGCGGCCGACGAGCCGGATGCGGGCGCCCGGAACAGCCTGTCGCAGCGGACCGAGCAGCTGAGTAGCGACGAAGCGCACGGCGTCGAGATTCTGATCCGTTCCGTAGTTGGCGATGACGGCCAGGGTGCACCGACCCTGCGGCGCGTGCACGCGCACGTCGGCCGGTTCCGGATAGGTATTGGCAATGCTGTGCACCCGCGCGGCGGCGGCCGCGTCCTTCGGTGCCGCCTGAGCGATCAGGCGGCTGCGGTCCAACTCGCTGCACACCAGCACGGCATCCGCGGCGTGCACTGCCCGGCGCTGGATGTGGCCCCACATCGGGCGCTCGATCCGGCGCTGTACCCGGTCGGCCCACGGCAGCGCCGCGCTCCGCGGCAACGCCAGGAACCGGCTCAGCTTCTCGGTTTCTACATCGTCGCAGTCCACCACCACGCGCGGCGCCCGCAGCGTCGAGCGCAGCCGCGCGAAGTGATCCAGGGCCCCGAACCAGATGAGGTCGTACCCACCGTCGCGTGCGGCCAGCCGGCGTTGCACCCCCGGCCAGTCGTGAACGGCGATCTGCCACGGCGCCAGGTGGCGGATCAGATCCAGGCCCGCTCGAGCCGCAGGGCGCGGCGAGGCGGCGATCAACTGCCATCGGCCATCGACATCGGGTGGGATGGGCCGGGCTGCCGGATCGGCGTCGGCGAAGAGCACCACGACATCGACGTCACAGTGTTCGGCGACCGCTCGCACCATGGACGCGGCGCGCAGTCGCTTGCCGGCGTCCACCGGCCAGGCCACGTCCGCCAGGGTCATCAGCACGCGTGCGCGGTGTTCAGGCATGCTCTCGCTCGTCTCGCCGGTAGTCGGGCCCGCGTTTCGTCAGAGTTGCGAGTCGGGCCGCGGCGACGCGCCACGCCGCGGCGGGGCCGAGCAGTACCACGGCGAACACGACCAATCCGGGTACTGCCACCACGCCGGCTTCCAACAGGCCGAGCGGCCCCTGCGTGAACAGCGGCCACGCCGCCAGCTCCAGCAGTACGGTGACGGCCGCGGCGAGTACCGAGGCCGGCCATGGCACGTCGGCCAGGAAGCTCGGCACGGTTGCGGACAAACGGGACCGGACGATGTGCAACAGGTACAGGCTGCCGACCAGCTGGCCGGCGGCCGTGGCGCCCACCACGCCGAGCACTCCGAAGGGAACCACCAGTGCCAGCGTTAGTACCAGGTTCACCAGCACGGACACCAGTCCGTAGTGAGCCTCGAGTTCGGGATGTCCGACGGTCTGGCAGTACACGGTCATCATGCCCGCCCACAGCCGGAAGAGGTACCCCACCAGCAGGACGACGGCGACCACCCCGGCGAGCCGGAAGCCCGGCCCGAGCCACTGGGTCACCCCGAAGTAGGCCGCGCCGGCGGCCACGGCGATCCAGCCGGAGCAGGCCTGCACCCACCAGCGCTGCAGCTGCCGGAACTGCTCCAGTACGGCCTCGGAGCCGCGCTCGCCGTAGGTGCGGCCGAGCATGGACGCCGCGGGCGAGATCGCATTCCACGGCAGGGACCGCAGCTGCGAGGCGAAATTGCGCCCGGAACTGTAGAACGTCACACTCTGGACGTTGAGGAAGCCACCGATGATCATGGAGTCCGACTGGAGATTGATCAGATCGCTGAGACCCGCCACCTGGGCTCGGCTGGCATACCGCAGAAAGTCCGCCATGTCGCGCCGTGACAGGAACCGCATGAGCGAGAGCGAGAGGTAGCGGCGGGCGGCCACCGCCAGTACCAGGGTGGACAGGCCGGTCTGCACCAGCAGGGTCGCCGCGATGCCGCGCAATCCCCATCCGTTGTGCACGGCGAGGACCACCCCGACGGCGTATACGCCGTACTGCCCGACGGTGGTCAGGCTGGACACGGCGAAGCGCTGCCGGGCGTTGAGGATCGCGGCGAACACACCGCGCAGCAGCTCCAGGGCGATGACGATGCCCAGCGCGCGCAGCAGGAACTGCCCCTCGGAGCGCAGCGGGTCCGAGATCCGGAACAGCGACAGCAGCACCGGAGCCAGCACCGCCAGCACGCCGGCCATCACCGTGCCGAGCACCAGCACCGCTGCGGTGAGGCTCAGACACAGCCGACTCGTCGAACGGCGGTCCTCGGCACCGGCGTACACGGCGAAGTAACGCTGCGAGGAGGAGTACAGGCCGCCGTCGAACGTACCCAGGAAGTCGGCGATGCTGGTGGCCAGGATGTACAGCCCGAACCTGCCGATGCCGAGCCCGTGGATCACGAACGGCGTCAGGACCAGGTTGACCGCCAGCGGCGCCAGCTGCGCCCCGGTATTCCAGCCACCGCCTCTGAGCAAGGCGGCCGCCGATCTGCGCGGCGCCTCCGGCGTGGCTGAGGCGAGCGGGTCGGCCACCGGCTGAGCGTCGCCGGGTCCATCCTCCGTGACCGGTTCGCCGATGCTCTCGCTCGATTCGGTCGGATCGCCGATCGATCCGGCCGTGCCGGGGCGTTGCGCGCCGGTCACGAGCCGCTCCCCGACATCCGCCTGCTCCGAACGGCCTGGTTCACCGCGCTGACGCTGTCCTCGGCGACGTTGTGCCACGTGCGGGCGTTCCAGGTGCGGGCCTCCCAGGTCCGGCTGGTATGCGGGCGCTGAACGCGTCGGACGGCGCCGAAGGCGGCAACCGTCGACGCCACCCATCGGTCCACCGCCAGGGGCGGCAGCACTGCCAGCGCGCGGCCCGCGGCCACCTCCTGCAGCGCGGCGTCGTCGGAGACGATCACCGGTGCGCCGAAGTCCAGCGCCTCGGCCGCCGGTAGACCGAAGCCCTCGGCCAGGCTCGGGCACAGCACCACGTCGGCGTACTCGTAGGCCCACCGCAGCTCGGCATCCGCGACGTGGCCCAACGGCACCACAGCGCCGGCCGTGACCAGCTGCTCGTAGGCCTCGCCGACGTCGGTGGCGCCCCAGTTCGGCGGGCCGGCGATCGCCAGGGCCACCTCGGGCAACTGCTCGTGGATCTTGCACCACGCCGCGATGACGGTGCGCAGGTTCTTGCGTGGAGAGGAGTCTCCGACCACGAGGGCGAACCGCCGGCCGGCCAGGGCCGCTATCGGCCGGGCGGTCGCCGCCCGCAGCGACTCCGACGTCGCCAGGTGCACGACGGCCGCCCGCTGCTCCGCCCCGGGGACCTGTGCCTTCAACCGCTGCCGGGTGGCCTCGCTGACGCAGAGCAACAGGTCGGCGTCACGAATGGAGGCTCGGTATGACGGGGGCAGCAGCAGCCGCTTGGCACGTCCGAAGTCAGCGCCGCGGTCTAACAGCAGCATGTCGTGGACGGTCAGCACCCGCAACGCCGTGGAGCGAGCGGGCACCAGATGCTTGATTCCGTGCACCACGTCGGGGTCGCGGCGCAGGCCGGTCAGCGGCGCATGGCGTTCGACGACGGACAGCAGTGGCACCGGAGCGTTCGGCACCGTGCTGACCCGGGCCGAGCTACCGACCAGGTCGGCGACGGTATCGGCAGCGGCGCGCGTGGTCAGCGCGGACACGATCACGTCCTCGCGTTGGGCCAGCGCCCGGATGAGCTCCGTCGTGTACCGGACAACGCCGCCCAGACTGCCTCCGGGTGGTACCTGGGTGGCGATGACCGTCCATCTGAGTGGGGTCATGAGCCGGCCGTCCGAGCCGGCAGGGACCGCGCGCCGGCTTTTCCGGCCTGCAGCATCGCCGCCGCGGTGACCAGCAGGAAGACGTAAGCCGGAAACACCCGGCCCTGCGTCCAGTACAGGTAGCGGGGCAGCTCCAGCAGGCCGGTGAACAGTACTGGATAGACCAGCAGGCCGACCGGGCCGGCCGCCTGCCAGCTGCGGTAGGCCAGCCCGATGAGCACGCCCGCGACAAGGAAGAACACGATGCCGCCGATCGTGCCGAGGTCCACGGTCGGCACGGCCAGGCCACCGGGATTGTTGAACTCCGGATTGCCGCGCTGAGCCAGCACCCTGTTCAACAGCGCCGTTCCGTTCTGGCCACTGAGCCGGAAATAGAGCTTGAGTTGGGCCACCCCGGGAGCGGTCCAGACAGCCTCGAAGGTGTTGTAGGGCAGCCGGTTGGGATCTCTGGGCTCGGCGAGCTGCAGGGCGCCGTTGTTGTAGGACGTCGCGTAGTAGCCGGCCAGCCGGTTCACCACGAACTGCGGAAAGGACAGCGTCGTGCGTGAACGGTAGAACACCCAGCTTCGCGAGTACTCGAACGCTCCGAAGACGACCAGCAGCACGGGCAGCGCGAAGACCGGCAGCAGTGGCAGCCAGCCGCCACGGCGCGGGCGCTGGCGTAGCCGGGCCGCGCCGATCGCGATCAACGGCACCACGAGTTCGAGCAATGCCAGCCGCTCGGTGAGCAGGTACGCCCGCAGCAGCCCCAGCACGAGCACGATGGTGAGCCGCCGGACGAGGTGGGAAGACCTGCCGTGACACAGCAGCAATCCGGCCACCACGACGTAGGCGATGCCGATCTGGGTCAAGCTGGTGACCCCGGCCACCGGTGCGAAGACCGACTTGAGCGTGCCGGTGTAGTTGTTCTGGGAGGTGATCGCGTGCAGCAGCAATGCCGGCCGGGCGCCGCGAGCGACCCCGAGAGCTCCCAGCAGCAGGTAACCCAGCACGGTGAGCCGGTAGGCGATGATCTCGGCGCCCCGCAGCACCCGCAGCTGGGGGGATGGCAGCGTGGGCCAATCGCGCCGGCCACGCCGCGCATCCAGGGCCGACACCACAAGCGTTCCGATCACCAGCGCCGCGGCAGAGACCAGGAACAGCTCGGCCTGGCCCACCCCGATCACCCTGGGGACCTTGTAGAAGAGCCGGTAGTCGCTGTCGGGTATCTGCACGGCGGTCAGCAGTGACAGCGGGACGACCAGCAGCAGGCTGCCGGCCGGCGAGAGCCACCACAGCGCGCTAGGACGCGGCACCACGCGAACCGGCTGTGCCGAGGCTTCTCGTGACGGCTCGGCACTGCGCGTCAGGAGGGGGGCCATGCGGAGTCGGCAGCTCGGTGCAGCGACTTCGGTTCCACGTCGCGGAAACCGGCGATGTTGCCGCGCAGCCAGGCGAGGTCGGCTGCCGCCAAGGTCCGGTCGCCACGTGCCGCGCGTACCGAAGCGGCGGCCAGCTTGCGGGCGCAGTAGTAGGCCAGCTGCGGGCGAGACAGCCGGCGCTTGCGCCACAGGTGGCCCTGGCCGCACCCGTATTTGAGCATCTTCGTGACGAACGCCTGGTCCGGCTGGTCGCGTGGCTCGTCCTGTCGGACGAGCAGGGCGGGGTCGTAGGGAACCGAACCGCCGGCTTCGATGACCCGTAGCAGCAGGTCCGACTCCTCGCACGCGCCGTACCAGGACGGCGACCCGACGCCCATGTCCTCGTCGAACGGACCGACCTTGTCGAGCCAGGACCGGTCGAAGAACATCGTGCTCATGATGCTCGTCCGCAGGAAGTTCCGGGCGGTCACCAGACCGGGCCGATGCTGCCAGCGCAGCATCGACGGCCGGCCGTCGGCCGTGACCTGCCTGCCACAGAGGCCGGCGAATGCGTCGCCGGTGCGAAATGCCTTGATCACCCGGCCCAGGGTGTCCTCGGGATACCAGGCGTCGTCGTCGGGAAAGGCCACCAGTGGGGCCGTGGTCAGGGCAAGGCCGGTGTTGCGCCCGAGCGAGGCACCGGGTGCCGAGGTGGCGGACCGGACGGTCATCGACCAGTTCCGCTCGTCCAGTACGGCGGCGCAGCGGCCGTCATCGCTCTGGTCGACCACGACGAGCTCGACCGACCGGGCGACTGTGCTTTTCTCGACGGACTCCATCAGCCGGCGAAAGGGGTCACGGCGGCCGATCGTGCTGACGACTACCGCCAGTTCCGGAGCCACCGTCATACCCCGCCGTCCTCAGGTCGAACGCCACCGATCGAACTGGACTCGCCCGCTCGAATCGCGTGCGATCTGGTCGAGGCCGATGCATGCACGCGAGGCTCGTCCGAGTCCGACAGAAGCTGTGCGATGGAGCTCTCCGGTGCGTCCCGGTGGCGGCGCCACAGGGCCATCCCGCGCGGGGCGTCGTTGAGGACCGCACCAGCGAACCGGGTGCCCCGTGCCCGGAACAACTCGGCGGCGCTGAGCACCTCGGCCGGTCGCGAACTGCCTCTGCCCACCACCAGCGCGGTGACCGCGCCGCCGGCCGCGCAGTCGAGGGCAAGGTCGGAGTCGCTCAGCGCCGGAGCGTCGATGACCACCTGCCAACCGGCCGCGGTCGCCCGGCGCGAGACGTCGGAGAGCAGGCCCGACCGCGTCGATGGCAGCACCCCCCGCAGTCCCTCGGATTCCTGACGGCCGGGCAGCAACCACACACCGGGGACGGTGCTCGGCATCGGCTCGCCGAGCAGTCGCACCGTCTCACCCAGCAGCTCCGGGGGCCGGACGGTACCCGCGGCCGTGCCGGTTGCCGCATCGAGTCGGCGCCGCCGCGAGCCGTTGGCGATCTCGGCGGCGAGTACCAGCAACACCGGACCGCGTTCGGTCAGCCCGCCGGCGATCGTTGCCGCGACAAAACTCGCTCCGACGCCCGGGGTCGCCGCGACCACGATGATCGGCTCGGCACCTTCGGTGGAATTGCCGCTGAGCCGGGCGGCGAGCAACCTGCCCGGGCCGCCTCGCCAGGCTGCGGGGTTCCGCCGGCCGCGCGCAGACCGGCGCTCCACCACCGGCAGTAGGACCGGCACGCCGAGGCTCGCGAGATCGCCTACCGTCCGGATCCGCGACGTCGCGCGCCGCAGCCCGATCATCAGCGCAAGGCCGAGCAGCGCCCCGAGGATGGCGCCGCCGACGAGGTCCTTGACCGTCGGTGACAGCGAACTGCGCGAGAGGGACGCCGGGGACAGTACCGTCACCAGCCGGTTCACCTGCGGCAGCGCCAGCTTCAACGAGCTGTCCACCCCGAGGAGTCGTTCGTACTCGGTTTCCTGCGCGGTCTCGGAGGGGGTCAGCCCGGGCGCCAGCTGCGCGGCCGCGAGGCTGGAACGAACGTCCGAGATCTGGGTCTCCAGTGACTTCACCGAGCTGTTGAGCTCCGCGGTGAGCTGCTGGCTGCGCAGCTTGGCATACGCGGAGGCCGTTGCGGAAGCCACGGACAGGGCCTGCTGTGCACTGCCCGCCGTTGCCGTCACCTGCACGACATAGCTCTGGCCGATCTGGACCGAGGACACGTCGGGGCTCGAGGACAGCTTCAGTTGCCGCTGGACCTGGGCCGCCAGCCTGCTTCCGTTGAGGACCACCAACTGGCTCTGGATGTAGGAGGTCGCGTCCAACGTGGGGGAGTTCTGGCCCTGAGCGGAGTTCACGATGGTGTCGGGCAGCACCGAGAGCGCCGTCGTCGCCCGGTAGGACGCGGGCCTGTGGGCTCCGTAGAGACCGCCGACCAGCGCACCGAGCACCAGCCCCAGGACGAGGCCGGCGGCCAACGGGCACCAGCGCCGCCGGCCGCCGTCGATGCGGTCGCTGTCGAGCTGCAACGGCTCATATGTGTGGTTCTCGTATGTGTGATTGATGCGTGCCTCGTCCATACGAAGAAGTACCTCCTGAATTCCACGGGGCAGGCGCCGCAGCTGAACGTCCACTCTCAGGTCGAATGTAGGGTCACGCAAATCTGAACTTGGCTCGCAACCGAACTTCTTCCGGCGGGACGACGGTAGTTCTCAGCACCGGCCAGCTGCGACTTTACCAGCGGGAGCCGCGACTTCTTAACGCAAACAAAGCAAGCCTCTCCGTACCAGTCAATACTGGCTGTCCATCACCGGACCGGGACGAAACCTGGCGGACCCAGTAAATTCATCCGGACGCTCCGTCCCGACTCGGTTCGGTGCCGTACCTTCGATCCATGGTTGCCAATCCGACGCTCCAGCCTCGTTCGCGTCGGCAATTCCTCGGCGCGCTCGGCGCAGTCGCCCTCGGTGGGCTCGCGGCCTGTTCGAAATCCGGTTCCGCCGACCGCTCGCGCGCCCGGTCGTCGGCGTCCGACGAGGTGATTCCCACCGCCCGGCCGCAGGTGTCGATGCGACCGCCGACATCGGTGCGGGACGTCACCTCCTTCGGTGCTGTCGGTGACGGCAGCACCGATGACACCGCCGCGATCCAGCGAGCCATCGACTCCATGGACGCCGGCTCGGCGGTGCGCTTTCCGGCCGGGATGACGTTCTGCCACGACGATGTGCTGGTGGTTCGCACCGCCGGCACGCAACTGCTGGGCCCCGGCACCCTTCGAGCCACCAGGGAACATCGCTCGGCGCTGCAGATCCGGGCGGCCGACGTCACGGTCGACGGGTTGGTGCTGTCGATCGAGAAGACCTCCCAGCGATGGTCCACGCCCGCCCAGCACAAGCTGATGCTGGCCGCCTACGACGGCATCGTCGTCAAAAATGTTCGGGTCGAGGGCTCCGCCGCCGCCGGGGTGTTCTGCCTCGGCACGTCGAACTTCGTCCTGCAGGGACTACAGGTCAGCGACACCCGAGCTGACGGCATCCACATGACCGACGGGTGCCACGACGGCTTGGTCGAGGCCCCGATGGTCACCCGCAGCGGTGATGACGCGGTGGCGGTGGTGTCCTACCTGGACGACGCGAAGCGCTGCGAAAAGATCACCATCCTCAGCCCTCGGGTTCGCACCACCACGGGCGGCCGGGGGCTGAGCGTGGTGGGCGGGCACAACGTCATCTATCGCGACATCGACGTGGCGGACAGCTTCGCCGCCGCGGTCTACGTCGCGTGTGAGGGTGGTCCGTCGGTCACCTACCCGTCGGAGGGCGTTCGAGTGATCGGAGGAACGATCACCGGCGCGAACACCGACTCCGCAATCGATCACGGCGCCGTGCTGGTGTACTCGGGTCGCTCGGGTGGTGCCGTACGCGATGTGATCGTGTCCGGACTCACCATCAGCGGCACCCGTGCCACCGCGAGCCGGCAGGTCGGCGCCGTGGCCGACAATCACGACGCGCTGTCGGAGATCACCTTCGAGCAGTTGCGGCTGGATCGTCATCCTCAGGCATACCAAGGAAATGCCCCGCTGTCGGCGTTGTCGGTCGTCGGCGTGGTCGCAGGCGGCGATCCGGTGCAGGCGCCCCGGTGACGCCGCGGGTGACGATCGTGCACGAGCGCTTCACCGAGTTCGCCGGTTCGGAACAGGTGGTGGCACAGCTGGCTCAGCTCTGGCCGGACGCGCCGGTACGCGCGCCGATCGCGCTGCCCGATGGCCTGCCGCCCGTCCTGCGCGAGCGCGTCCGTGGCACCGGCCTCAGCCGGTTGGTCCGCCGCGGCGGTGGTTACGCACACTTGCTACCGGCACTGCCGCTTGCCATGCGCCGGCTGTCACTGGGCGATCCGGACGTGGTGGTCGCAAGTCATCACGCCTTTGCCAACCAGGTGGTTCACGCCACCACCGCTCCGGTGATCTCATATGTGCACAGCCCGGCGCGATGGGTGTGGGATCCCGCCATGCGGGCGGGCGAGGCCGGGGGTGCCGCGGGAGCGGCGATGCTCGGGGCGTTCGCCGCCGCCTACCGGCCCGCGGACCGAAAGGCGGCCGTGCGGCTGGCGGGTATCGTCGCCAACTCCCGGGCGGTCGCCGAGCGAATCGCGCAGTGGTGGGATCAGCCCTCGACGGTGGTACACCCACCGGTGGACACCGAGTACTACACGCCTGATGAAGATGTTCCGCGCGAGGAATTCCTGTTGCTGGCAGGCCGTCTGGTTCCGTACAAGCGTCCCGCTCTGGCCATCGAGGCTGCACGACGTGCGGGAATGCGGCTGGTGGTCGCCGGGGACGGTCGGATGCGTGCCGAGTGCGAGCGGGTTGCCGGACCGCACACCGAGTTCGTGGGGCGGGTGCCCGATGACCAGTTGCGATCGTTGTTCCGGCGCTGTGCCGCGCTGTTGATGCCCGGGGTCGAGGATTTCGGCATCGTTCCCGTCGAGGCGCAGGCATGTGGGGCTCCGGTGATCGCGACCGGTGCGGGTGGTGCGCTGGACACGGTGGTTCCTGGGCGCACGGGTGAACTGGTCCATTTCGGCAGCGGTGACGGCGCGGGCCTGACCCAGCGCTGGGCACTGGCGTTGCGGGAGTTGGACCCCGGTCATTACCGCGTCGGGGCGGTTCGCGAGCACGCCGAGGGATTCTCCTCTCAGCGATTCCGTTCCAGCATGAACGCTCTGATCGGGACAATCATGGACTGATTATCACACAGCGTATTCGTTCAATTACATACGGTTGCTTTCCCGTATCGAGCGCGCACCTCGCTGGGGGGTCGGTAGCAATCGGCTGGACGTCACATTATGTGTTCGTTACCGGATGCGGTCTCGTTCGATTTGATCTCGACACGACGACGAACGATATTTGGTGGGCCTGACCAGGTGCCCGTCAGGTGAATCAGTGCTTGCTCGGGGGATTGATGTATCTGCTCTCGCAGGGCGTGGCGACGGACCGTCGAAAGATGGTGCACACCGCCATGCTCGTGGCCTTCGACTCCGTCGCCATGGTGCTCTCGTTCGAGGTGGCGAGGTGGCTTCGCGGTCAGTCGGGCCGCTCATTCGCCCACAGCGTCGATTTCGTACGCTTCACTGCCCTGATGTTCGGTACGATTCCCCTGTGGATACTGGTATTCGGTGTATGCGGTTTGTACTCCACCAGAGCTGACACCGGGCAGGCCAACGAAGCGGGCCGCGTGACGGCGGCCGTTTTCGGTGGCGTGATGGTCCTGATGTCTTTGGACTACCTCAGCCTCGATGTACGCATCTTCCCCAGCCGTTCCGTGCCGCTGATCGCACTGCTGGTGGGGGTTCCGCTGGTGGTGGCGGGGCGACAGTGCGTGCGCCGGGCGATGCGCAACCTGTACGTCCGAGGACGCGGTCTGCACAACGTGATACTCATCGGCACCGGCGAGGTCGCCGGGCGCATCGCGAACCGGCTGACCGATCCGGCTCATGGTTACCGGCTGGTCGCTGCGGTCGACGCGAAGCGCGCGGGTGAGCAGTTGCTCGGTCGCATTCCCGTCTACAGGAGCGTGCAAGAGGCGATCGAGGCATATCCCGAGCATCCGATCGCCGAGGTGGTGCAAGCCGATCTGGACATCCCGCGCGAGGAAGCGGTGCGCCAGATGAGCTATGCCAACTCCCGCGGGATGAGCTACCGCTTCGTTCCGGACATGTACGGCGTGTACGCGGCGGCCTCGACCATGGCCACGATCGACGGCGTGCCGGTGATGGAGGTGCGGCTCACCTCGCTGGGGGGCTGGGGCGCGGTCGGCAAGCGGATCTTCGACGCCGTCGGCGCATTCCTGCTACTGATCGCCTTGGGGCCGGTCATGGCGGTCCTCGCTGTCGCGGTGAAGTTGAGCGAGCCGGCCGGGCCGATCCTCTACACCCAGCAGCGGTTGGGTCTGCGCGGCAAGACGATCGCCGTGAAGAAGTTCCGCAGCATGAGCTGGCGATACTCCACGGGACCTGACCGGGAGTTCAAGACCGCGGAGGCCGCGTTCCACGCGATGGGACGCTCAGACCTCATCCCGGAGTTCCGGCTCACGCACAAGGTTGCCGACGATCCTCGCGTGTCGCGACTCGGCAAGTTCATGCGCAAGACGAGTCTGGACGAGCTGCCCCAGCTCTATGACGCGTTGCGGGGCGAGTTGAGTCTGGTGGGACCGAGGCCGATCACCCAGGCCGAGCTCGACCGCTACGGCGATCAGGCCACGAGCTTTCTGGCCCTGAAGCCGGGCATAACCGGACTGTGGCAGGTCAACGGTCGAAGCTCCACGACGTATGAGGAGAGGGTGAAGTTGGATATCTTCTATGTCGAGCACTGGAGTCTTGGCATGGACCTTTCGATTCTGGCGAGAACCCTGGTGTCGGTCACGGCACGCAAGGGCGCGGTGTGAGTCAGCGCCAGTGCATCGGCTGAAGCCCCAGCCCGGAACCTGCAGGTGAAGGCTGAGATGACGAATACCTCGCTCGTCGGAGTGGTGATGACGGCTTACGACAGTGGGTCCTTCATCGCCGAGGCGCTCGCCTCCCTGGTGGCCCAATCGAACACCGACTGGCAGTGCGTGGTGGTGGACGACGGTTCGACCGATTCCACGGTTGACATCGTGCGGGGCATGGCCGCCCAGGACGACCGCATCACCCTGGTGCGGCAGGACCATGGTGGCGTCTCGCGCGCTCGCAATGCCGGCCTGGCGGCGCTGTCGCCGCAGGCGTGCTACGTGGCGTTCTTCGACAGTGACGATCGGTACCTGGGTGATGCGCTCGAGTCGCTCGTCGCAGTGCTCGACCGGCGCCCGGACGCCGTAGGAGCCTTCGGCTGGGCCGAGTACATGGACGAGCACGGCGAGCCCCTGCAGCTCGGGGCGCATCCCGCGCTGCAGCGGGCGCGGCGGGTGACGCGCGGCTGGCGACTCGGTGATGTCGATCCCGGTGCGGACAGCACCTTCGATGACGTGGCCGTGGCCGGGGCAATCTGGCCGTCCGCGGTGGCGTTGCATCGGCGGAGTGCTATCACCGCGGCCGGGGGCCTGGACGAGAGCTTCACCAGGCAGGGTGATTGGGAGCTCTACGTCCGGATGGCTCGCCTGGGCCCGTTCGCGGTGCTGGAGAAGCAGGTCGTGTGGTACCGCCGGCACGGTTCCAACCTGACCGGAGACGTCCTCGAGAGCTGCTACCAGCAGGAGCGCGTCCGGTACAAGGCGTGGCTGTCGGCCAGCAACAGCCCCACCCAACGCCGGGTGGTCGCACGGGGTGCGCGCCGGATCCAGTTGGCCGGCATCCGGCGGATGCTGCGTCGGCTGCGGGCGGACGCGTCCTCGCGCCAGCCGTGGTGCGCCCTGATCGACGCGGTCGGGCTCGCGATGATGGGCGCTGCGCTGCTGCGCCGTGGACCTGCCCGGCCGAGCCGGCGCAGGGTGTCCTGGACGGCGGCAGAAGTTCACCGCGGCAGGCGGATACTGAGGGCGTGCGACTGTCGAAGCGGGTGTCCGGGTTCCTGATCGCGTTCGGTGGATGGTCCTGGATCATCTGGCCCACCTTTCTGAAGAACATCTGGAAGGACCCGCGGTCCTGGGACAACGGCGCGACCGCGTTCTTCCTGGTGCATCTGGCGTTGACCGCGGCGTCGTTGGCCCTAGGCACGGCGATCGGGGTGCTGGGCGTGCTCGGCTGGCTGCGTGCCGGGTCCGGCCGTCCGGCACAGGTATCGGTGGTACCTGCCGATCGGATTGACGGTGCGGCCGTCAGCTGTGAGGATCGCCCGGTTCGCTCGTCCCCATCAGGAGGTTCTTCGTGACGCAACCCGCAGCCGGCTGGTATGCCGACCCCGCCGGGGGGCAGAGTGAGCGGTGGTGGGACGGCGCGCGGTGGTCGGAGTCCACCCGGCCGCTGCCACCGGTGGCAGGCGGTGCGGCAGCCTATCCGGCCGAGCCCGCGTACTCCGCGCCTCAGCCGTACGGCCAACCGTATGCCCAGCAACAGCCGAACGGCGCGCAACAGCCGTACGGCCAGCCGTTCTACCCGCAGGGGGGAGGCGCGGGGCAGCAGCCGAACGCCACGCTGTTCCGGCGCAATCGCTACACCGCCTACACCGTCCTGGTCGGCGTGGCGTACGTGCTGCTCGCCTCGGTGGCCCACTTCGTACTCATCGGCGTGCTGCCGATCCTCTTCACCGTCCGGGCCTTCCGCGGCAAGGAACCGCTGGCCCCGGTCGCGGCCGTGGTGGCCGCCCTCGCGGTGGTCTTCTCCTTCCTCCTGCTGGCATAGCGATCTGCCGGCCGGCCGCCTCAGCCCGGTCGCCTCAGCCCGGTCGGCCGCCTCAGCCCGGCCGGGTGCCGGAACCGTCGCGGACCCAGCCGAACGTGCGGGTCACGGCGAACTTCCAGTTCTCGTACTCGCGCTCGCGCAGCGCGGCGTCCATGCTCGGCGTCCACTGCGCGGCGCGGTGCCAGTTGCGCCGCAGTGACGCCAGGTCCGGCCAGAACCCGACCGACAGCCCCGCCGCGTACGCCGCTCCCAGCGAGACGGTCTCGGCCATCATCGGCCGCACCACCGGGGTGTCCAGGATGTCGGCCACGAACTGCATCAGCAGGTTGTTCGCGGTCATGCCACCGTCGACCCGGAGCGCGCGGATGGGCAGGCCGGAGTCGGCGTTCATCGCGTCGATCACCTCGCGGGTCTGCCAGCCGGTGGCCTCCAGCACCGCCCGGGCCAGATGCCCCTTGTTCACATACGAGGTCAGCCCCGCGATGACCCCGCGCGCCTCGCCGCGCCAGTGCGGCGCGAACAGTCCCGCGAACGCGGGAACCACGTAACAGCCGCCGTTGTCGGTCACCGTCCGCGCCAGCGTCTCGATCTCCGGGGCGCTGGAGATCAGGCCCAGGCCGTCGCGGAGCCACTGCACCAGCGACCCGGTCACCGCGATCGAGCCCTCCAGCGCGTACGTCGGCGGCTCGCCGGCCAGCTGGTAGGCCACCGTCGGGATCAGGCCGTGGCTGGAGTTGACCAGTTCGCTTCCGGTGTTGAGCAGCAGGAAGCTGCCGGTGCCGTACGTGCACTTGGCGTCCCCGGCGTCGAAGCAGGTCTGCCCGAACAGCGCTGCCTGCTGGTCGCCGAGGGCGGCGGCGATCGGGGCGCCGGGCACCAGTTCCCGGCAGAGTCCATATACCTCCAGGGACGGCCGGATCTCGGGCAGTACCGCCGCCGGGATGTCGAAGAAGTCCAGCAGCTGCGGATCCCATTGCAGCGTGCGGATGTTCATCAGCATGTCGCGGCTGGCATTGGTGACATCGGTGACGTGGACGCCGCCGTCCGGCCCGCCGGTGAGGTTCCAGATCAGCCAGGTCTCCATCGTTCCGAACAGCAGCTCCCCGTCCTCGGCGCGGCGGCGGGCGCCGGGGACGTTCTCCAGCAGCCAGCGCAGCCGGGAGGCGCTGAAGTACGCGGCCATCGGCAGCCCGCAGCGGCGAACCACCTCCACCGCCCGGGGGTCGGCGCCCAGGGAGTCCATCAGCGCGGCCGTCCGGGTGTCCTGCCAGACGATGGCGCGGTGGATCGGCTCGCCGGTGCGCCGGTTCCACACCACCGTGGTCTCGCGCTGGTTGGCGATGCCGACGGCGGCGACCTGCTCGGCGACGATGCCGGCATCGGCCAGCGTGGCGGGCACCAGCCGCCGCAGGTTGCGCCAGATCTCTGCCGCGTCGTGCTCGACCCAGCCCGGTTGGGGAAAGAACTGGTGGTGCTCGTGCTGCCGGACGGCGACGAGCCGGCCGGCCTGGTCGAACACGATGGACCGGGTGGAGGTGGTGCCCTGGTCGATCGCCAGCACGTAGCGCGCGCTCGGGCCGCCGCCGGTGGGGCGCGTCGTAGCGGAAGTGGTCATCGGCGTGCCGTCAGCAGGTCGCGCCACACCGACCGGGCCGCCTCGACCACCAGGGCGACGAGCTGCTCGCGCGGCCGGTCCCGGGAGTCACACACCCGCTCCAACGGGCCGGAGATGCCGATCGCGCCCACCACCCGGCCGCCCAGGCCGCGGATCGGCGCGGCGATCGAGGCCTCACCGACCGAGAACTCCTCGATCTCGGCTGCCCAGCCCTGAGTGCGGACGGCGACCAGGGCACGGGCCAGCGCCTTCGACGAGGTGATCGTCCGGGCCGTGTAGGACTCCAGCGCCGGGTCGGCCCGCAGTCGCAGGGTCGGCGTCCAGGCTGTCAGCACCTTGCCGAGCGCGGTGGCATGCGGCGGTACCTGCGCGCCCACCTCGAGCTCCTGCGCCGAGTCGTCCGGCCGGAAGACGTGGTGGATTATGAACGCCGAGCCGTCCGAGCCCTGCCGCACCGCCGCGACCCGTACCGACTCGCCGCTGCGGCTGGCCAGCGAGTCGGCCCAGTTCACCGCGTGTGAGCGCAGCTCGTTCGGGTCCAGCCCGATGTGCCCGAGCTCGGTCAGCCCCGTGCCGAGCTGGTATTTGCCGGTTCCGTCGACCTGTTCCAGAAAGCCGACGGAGTTCAGCGTCCGCAGCAGGCCGTGTGCCGTGGCCTTCGCGAGATCCAGGGCCTCGGCGATATCGCTCAGTCCCAGGTTGGCGGGGCTGTCGGCGACGAGCTGCAGGATCGCGGCGGCCCGCTCCACGGACTGGATGGAACCAGGCATTGTCAGACGCTAACCCACTTCGCCGCAGCGGTCGACATTGTCGTCCCGAAGGTCTATCGCGTCGCTCCGTGCGCTCCTAGATTTCGCACGTGTAACGCTGCCCAGCCCCGGCAGCTCCCCACATCGGAATGGACGTCGTCAGATGGTCAGAGCCAAGGACACCGCGGACCCCCCAGGCGCCATCCGGACGGATGACGCCCGCGGCGCCATCAAGCCCCGGGTCCCAGGCCTGCGGGGAGAGCTGCTCGCCGAATTCTTCGGCACCTTCGTGCTCATCCTGTTCGGCACCGGCGTGGTGGCCCAGGTGGTCGGCGGCGGCATCGGTGACCACGACAGCATCGCGTGGGCCTGGGGACTGGGCGTGACCCTCGGGATCTATGTCGCGGGCAAGATCAGCGGCGCGCACCTCAATCCGGCGGTGTCGGTCGCGCTGGCGGTGTTCCAGGGCTTCTCCTGGCGCAAGGTGCTGCCGTACTCGCTGGCCCAGACGGCCGGTGCGTTCGTCGCCGCGCTGCTCGTGCGCTGGAACTACACCGAGGTGCTGGCCAAGGTCGACCCGATGCACACCGTCAAGACTCAGGGCGTCTTCTCGACCCTGCCGGGCAACGGAACGCTGCCGGTCAGCGAACTCGGTGCGCTGCGGGACCAGATCATCGGCACCGCCATCCTGGTGTTCGTGATCTTCGCGCTCACCGACGCCCGCAACCAGTCGCCGCTGGCCAACCTCGCGCCGTTCGTGATCGGTCTGCTGGTCGTCGGCCTGGGCATGGCCTGGGGCACCGACGCCGGTTACGCCATCAACCCGGCCCGTGACTTCGGCCCGCGGCTGGCCTCGTTCGTCACCGGCTACCACAGCGCCTGGCGCGACCAGTACGGCAACCTCTTCTTCTGGGTGCCCATCCTCGGCCCGCTGATCGGCGCGGTGGTCGGCGGCGGGCTGTACCAGGCCCTGGTCACCAGGTACCTGCCCACCGCCGAGCAGGTCGCCGCCACCGAGACCTGAGCCGCGCGCTCATCTCGTACCCAGCCAGCCAGCCGAACGCCCAGCCAGCCGCACGCGCCCAGCAGAGGAGAAGTCAGATGGCCGATTTCGTCGGAGCAATCGATCAGGGAACCACTAGCAGCCGCTTCATGATCTTCGATCACGACGGCAACGAGCGCGGTAAGCACCAGCTCGAACACGAGCAGATCCTGCCGAGGGCCGGCTGGGTCGAGCACAACCCGGTGGAGATCTGGGAGCGCAGCAGCGCCGTCCTGCAGACCGCCGTGAACAGCGCGGGCCTGGCCACGTCCGACTTCGCCGCCCTCGGCATCACCAACCAGCGCGAGACGGCGGTGGTGTGGAACCGCAAGACCGGGCGGCCGTACTACAACGCCATCGTCTGGCAGGACACCCGCACCGACCGGATCGCCTCGGCGCTGGAGCGTGACGGCCGAGGCGATGTCATCCGCGCCAAGGCCGGTCTGCCGCCGGCTACCTACTTCTCCGCCGGCAAGGTGCAGTGGATCCTCGAGAACGTCGACGGCGTCCGCGCCGCGGCCGAGGCGGGCGACGCGGTGTTCGGCAACACCGACAGCTGGCTGCTCTGGAACCTGACCGGCGGGACCCGTGGCGGCGTCCACGTCACCGACGTGACCAACGCCAGCCGGACCATGCTGATGAACCTCGAGACGCTGGACTGGGACGACGAGCTGATCTCGTTCTTCGACATCCCACGCTCGATGCTGCCCGAGATCAGGCCGTCCTCTGACCCGGCCGGCTACGGCGAGGTGACGCTGCCCGGCGCGGCCGCCGGCATCCCGCTGACCGGTGACCTCGGCGACCAGCAGGCCGCCACCGTGGGCCAGGTGTGCTTCGCGCCCGGCGAGGCCAAGAACACCTACGGCACCGGCAACTTCATGCTGCTCAACACCGGTGAGGAACTCGTCCGCAGCGAGCACGGCCTGCTGTCCACGGTGTGCTACCAGTTCGGCAACGACAAGCCGATCTACGCCCTGGAAGGCTCCATCGCCGTCACCGGCTCGGCCGTGCAGTGGCTGCGCGACCAGCTCGGCATCATCTCCGGTGCCTCGGAGGTCGAGACGCTGGCCCGGCAGGTTTCCGACAACGGCGGCGTGTACTTCGTCCCCGCGTTCTCCGGCCTGTTCGCGCCGTACTGGCGCTCGGACGCGCGCGGGGCGATCGTCGGGCTGTCGCGTTACAACACCAATGCCCACCTGGCCAGAGCTACCCTGGAATCGATCTGCTACCAGAGCCGGGACGTGACCGAAGCCATGGCGCAAGACTCCGGCGTCACCCTGGAGGTCCTCAAGGTGGACGGTGGAGTCACGGCGAACAACCTCTGCATGCAGCTGCAGGCCGACATTCTCGGCGTGCCGGTCAGCCGTCCGGTGGTGGCCGAGACCACGGCGCTGGGAGCGGCGTACGCGGCCGGCCTGGCGGTGGGCTTCTGGAAGGACACCGACGAGCTGCGGGCGAACTGGAACGAGGACATCCGCTGGTCGCCGGAGTGGGACGAGCAGCAGCGGTCGGAGGGCTACGCCGACTGGAAGAAGGCGGTCACCCGCACCCTGGACTGGGTGGACGTCGACTGAGCAGGTTCGCCCGTTTGCCGCAGGTACTGAGCTGAACACCCGCACGTACAACGTGAAAGGCAGCAGATGAACAACACCGCGATGTCGCCGCAGTCCCGCAGCGAGGCGCTCGCCGCGATGGGCACCGCGCCGGAACTGGACGTGCTGATCGTCGGCGGCGGCGTGGTGGGCGCCGGGGCCGCGCTGGACGCCGTCACCCGCGGCATGTCCACGGCCATCGTCGAGGCGCGGGACTGGGCCAGCGGCACGTCCAGCCGCTCCAGCAAGCTGATCCACGGCGGCCTGCGCTACCTGGAGATGCTGGACTTCGGCCTGGTGCGCGAGGCGCTGCACGAGCGGGGCCTGCTCACCCAGCACATCGCCCCGCACCTGATCCGTCCGGTGCAGTTCCTGTACCCGCTGACGCACCGGGGCTGGGAACGTCCCTATGTCGGTGCCGGCGTGCTGCTGTACGACACCATGGGCACGGCCGGCGGCAGCTCGCGCGGGCTGCCGCACCACCGGCACCTGTCCAAGCGGCGGGCGCTGCGCGAGGCGCCGTGCATGCGGCCCGACTCGCTGACCGGGGCGGTCCAGTACTGGGACGCCCAGGTCGACGACGCGCGGCACACCATGATGGTCGTCCGCACGGCGGTGGCCTTCGGTGCGCTGGCGGCCAACCGCACCCGGGTACAGGCCTTCCTGCGCGAGGGGGAGCGGGTCACCGGCGCCCGGGTGGTGGATCTGGAGACCGGGACGGAGTTCGACGTGCGGGCAAAGCAGGTCATCAACGCCACCGGGGTGTGGACGGATGAGACCCAGCAGCTCGCTGACACCCGTGGGCAGTTCCACGTGCGGGCGTCCAAGGGCGTGCACCTGGTCGTGCCGCGGGACCGGCTGCAGTCCAACACCGGGCTGATCCTGCGCACCGCCACCAGCGTGCTGTTCGTCATTCCCTGGGGCCGGCACTGGATCATCGGCACCACCGATACCGACTGGAACCTCGACCTGGCACACCCGGCGGCCAGCGCGCGCGACATCGACTACCTGCTCGATCAGGTGAACTCGGTGCTCTCGTCGCCGCTGTCCCGTGCCGATGTCGAGGGCGTGTACGCAGGCCTGCGGCCACTGCTCTCCGGCGAGTCCGAGGTCACGTCCAAGCTGTCCCGCGAGCACATCGTCGGGCACCCGGTGCCGGGGCTGGTCGTGGTGGCCGGCGGCAAGTACACGACGTACCGGGTGATGGGCAAGGACGCCGTGGACGAGGCGGTGCGCGGGATGGACGAGCGGGTTCCGGAGTCGGTCACGGAGAAGATCCCGCTGGTCGGCGCGGAGGGCTGGGACGGCACCCGCAACCAGCGCCACCAGCTCGCCGCCCGGTCCGGGCTGCACGTCGCCCGCATCGACCACCTGCTGGGCCGGTACGGCAGCCTGATCCATGAGGTGCTGGAGCTCATCGCGAAAGACCCGTCGCTGGCCGAGCCGCTGCCCGGGGTGGACGACTACCTGCGCGTAGAGGCGGTGTACGCGGTGACCCACGAGGGTGCCCGGCACCTCGACGACGTGCTGGCCCGGCGGACCCGCGCCTCCATCGAGGCCTGGGACCGCGGTGTGTCGGCGGCTCCGGTGGTGGCCGAGCTGATGGCCGCCGAGTTGGGCTGGGACGAGGCGCACACCGCGACCGAGGTGGAGCACTACCTCGCCCGGGTCGCCGCCGAGCGCGAGTCCCAGGAGCAGCCCGACGACGCCACCGCGGACGCGGCCCGGCTCGGCGCGGCGGACATCGTCCCCATCGCCCCCCTGTCCACGAGGTAACCGCCCCGTTCCCGTCTCGTCCTGTCTCTGTTCCACCTGACTGACCTGCTGAGCGGGCGCCCGGGCGCGCTGTCGGCAGGTCGAAGGGGGTGTGGGCAAGGCCGCCGCTGTCCACAACTTCATCGTGCCGCTGCCCCGAACACCACCTGGCACCGAGGATCGCGGACATGCTTACTGGTTCAGCGGCGCGGTCGATGACGGTAATCGAGCCGGGGATGGTGCTGTCGCGCGCGGCACTGGCCGCTCGCGGACTGACCCGGAGCCAGCTTCGCGCGCAGTTGGACGCGCGGCGCTGGCGGGAGTGCGGCGGCGCGATCGTGCTGCACAACGGGGCGCTCACCGGCGGCAGTCGTGGCGCGCAGCGCTGGTCAATGCCGGCCCGAGGTCCATGCTCACCGCCTTCACCGCAGCGGAATATCACGGGATGTGTGGCTGGGAACGCGACACCATCCACGTGTTGGCCCCGCTGTCGGTGTCCGGCCGCGAGGTCGCTGAATTCACTGTGCGGCTGCACCGGACGCGGCGGTGGCAGTGGCCCAGCGACCCGTTGGTCTTCCGGTGTCAGGGGCTCGCGCCGGCAGTGGTGATCGCCGCGAGCACCTTCACGTCCCCGCGCCCGGGTTGTGGCCTGCTCGCGGCGGCGGTACAGCAACGGCTTCTCGATGTCAGCAGCCTCGAACACGCTCTGCAGCGAGCGACCCGGACTCGTCACCGGGCCGCACTGCTGGCCGCCGTACAGGACATTTCCGGTGGTTCGCAGGCGCTGAGCGAGATCGACTTCACCCGCCTCTGCCGCCGCGCCGGCCTACCCGCGCCCGTTCAGCAGCGCGTCAGGCGTGAGCCCTCAGGCCGTCGGCGCTACCTCGACGCAAGCTGGCGACGCTCTGACGGCCGGCTGGTAATCGCGGAGGTCGACGGTGCGGTGCACCTGAACCCGCGCCGCTGGTGGGAGGACCAGAGCCGGCAGAACGAACTGACCATCGCCGACGCGCTCGTGCTGCGGTTTCCCAGCGTCGTCGTGCGGCACGACGAGGCGACCGTCATCGCGCAACTCCGGCGTGCGCTCCTCGTCCGTAGCGATTGACCTGCTCACCGAGCGCCCGGGCGCGCCGTCAGCAGGTCAATCGGAACAGCAGCAGGACGGAACAGCAGCGGCTCAGACCCGGCGGAACAGCAGCGCCTGCTTGACCTCTTTGATCGCCTTGGTGATCTCGATGCCACGGGGGCAGGCCTCGGTGCAGTTGAAGGTGGTACGGCAGCGCCACACACCCTCGCGGTCGTTGAGGATCTCGAGCCGCTCCTCCGAGCCCTGGTCGCGGGAGTCGAAGATGAACCGGTGCGCGTTGACGATCGCGGCCGGCCCGAAGTACGAACCGTCCGTCCAGAACACCGGGCAGGACGTGGTGCACGCCGCGCACAGGATGCACTTGGTGGTGTCGTCGTAGCGATCGCGATCGGCCTGGGACTGCAGCCATTCCTTGGTCGGCTCGTTGCCACCGGTGATCAGGAACGGCTTCACCGCGCGGTAGGCCTCGAAGAACGGCTCCATGTCGACGACGAGATCCTTCTCCACCGGCAGCCCCTTGATGGGCTCGATGGTGAGCTTGTCGGGCATGTCCTTCATCAGCACCTTGCAGGCGAGCCGGTTCACGCCGTTGATGCGCATGGCATCCGAGCCGCACACCCCGTGCGCGCACGAGCGCCGGAAGGTGAGCGTGCCGTCCTGCTCGCCCTTGATCTTCATCAGCAGGTTCAGCACCCGGTCGGTGGGGAACGCGTCCACCGTGTACGTCACCCAGGTGACCTCTTCGGACACCTCGGGGTTGTACCGGCGGATCTTGACCTCGACGGGACGCGACTTGGGCGCCTCGATAACGGGGGCGGGACGTTCGGCGACTGCGGTCATATCAAAGCCAACTCTCTGTACAGCGCGAGATGAAAAGCAGGAAAAGCAGGATCAGTACTTGCGGGCCATCGGCTGGTAGCGGGTGACGACAACAGGCTTCCAGTCGAGTGCGATCGAGCCGTCGGCCTGCCGGTACGCCATGGTGTGCTTCATGTAGTTCTTGTCGTCCCGTTCGAGGTAATCCTCGCGCGCGTGGCCGCCGCGGGACTCCTTGCGGTTACGCGCGCTCACGACCAGCACCTGGGCCAGGTCCAGCAGAAACCCGAGCTCCACCGCTTCGAGCAGGTCGGAGTTGTAGCGCTTTCCCTTGTCAGAGATGGCGATGTTGTCGTAGCGGTCCTTGAGCTTGACGATGTCGGCCTCGACCTCGGACAGTGACTCCTCGGTGCGGAAAACCTGGGCGTTGCGGTCCATGGTGTTCTGCAGCTCGGTCCGGATGGTGTTGACCTTCTCGGTGCCGGTCGAGGTCAGCAGCCGCTCGACAAGAGCGATCACCTGCGCCTCAGCGTTGACCGGCAGGTCCGCCAGCTCGGCGGAATGGGCGTACTCGGCGGCGGCGATGCCGGCGCGGCGGCCGAACACGTTGATGTCCAGCAGCGAGTTGGTGCCCAGCCGGTTCGAGCCGTGCACCGAGACGCAGGCGACCTCACCGGCCGCGTACAGGCCCGGGACGACGTCGGTGTTGTTGCGCAGCACCTCGGCCTCGACGTTCGTGGGAACGCCGCCCATCGCGTAGTGCGCCGTCGGATAGACCGGCACCGGCTCGGTGTAGGGCTCGACACCCAGGTAGGTGCGGGCGAACTCGGTGATGTCGGGCAGCTTGGCGTCGATCTGCTCCCGCGGCAGGTGGGTCAGGTCGAGCAGTACGTAGTCCTTGTGCGGGCCGGCGCCGCGTCCCTCGCGTACCTCGTTGGCCATCGAGCGGGCCACGATGTCGCGCGGGGCGAGGTCCTTGATGGTCGGGGCATAGCGCTCCATGAACCGCTCGCCCTCGGAGTTACGCAGGATCGCGCCCTCACCGCGGGCCGCCTCGGAGAGCAGGATGCCCAGCCCGGCCAGGCCGGTCGGGTGGAACTGGAAGAACTCCATGTCCTCCAGCGGCAGGCCCTTGCGCCACACCACGCCCATGCCGTCGCCGGTGAGGGTGTGGGCATTGGATGTGGTCTTGAAGACCTTGCCGAAACCGCCGGTGGCCAGTACGACGGCCTTGGCGTTGAACACGTGGATCTCACCGGTCGCCAGCTCGTAGGCCACCACGCCGGACGCCACCTCGACGCCGTCGGCGCGGGGCGTCATCAGCAGGTCCAGGACGTAGAACTCGTTGAAGAACTCGACGCCCTGCTTCACACAGTTCTGGTAGAGCGTCTGCAGGATCATGTGGCCGGTACGGTCGGCGGCGTAGCAGGAGCGGCGGACCGGCGCCTCGCCGTGGTTGCGGGTGTGCCCGCCGAACCGGCGCTGGTCGATCCGGCCGGCCGGCGTCCGGTTGAACGGCAACCCCATCTTCTCGAGGTCCAGCACCGCGTCGATGGCCTCTTTGCACATCACCTCGGCGGCGTCCTGGTCGACGAGGTAGTCACCGCCCTTGACGGTGTCGAAGGTGTGCCACTCCCAGTTGTCGTCCTCGACGTTGGCCAGCGCGGCGCACATTCCGCCCTGTGCGGCACCGGTGTGCGAACGCGTCGGGTAGAGCTTGGTCAGCACCGCGGTGCGAGCCCGGCCCGAGGACTCCAGCGCCGCCCGCATACCAGCGCCACCAGCGCCCACGATGATCACGTCGTACTTGTGCGTCTGCATGTCTCTACTGACTCAGCTCTCTGTTCGCCAACTGCGGTGGGCAGCTGCCCGCTACCCGGAATGCCCAGCCGCCGGGGAGGACCCGGCGGCGGACCTACTTGATGTTCGGGTCGAAGGTGAAGATGACCAGCGTGCCGAGGGCGATCACCAGCGTGGTGGCGGTGTACAGGACCATCTTCAGCGTGAAGCGGGTTGCGTCGCGGCGGGTGTAGTCGTTGATCACGGTGCGCAGGCCGTTGGTGCCGTGCAGCATCGCCAGCCACAGCATCAGCAGGTCCCAGACCTGCCAGAACGGCGAGGCGTAGCGCCCGGCGACGAAACCGAAGTTGATGCGCTGAACGCCGCCGTCGAGGATGTTCATGATGAACAGGTGCCCGAGTACCAGAATGACCAGCAGGACGCCGGACACCCGCATGAACAGCCACGCGTACAACTCGGTATTGGTGTGCGCCCGGTTGCGCCGCGGGGGCGCCGAGCGCGGGGAATCGATGTGCAGCGGCTGGGCGGTGGTCACGAGTTGCCTCCGAACATCGCCTCGAACGAGTGCTTGAACATGAAGAACGCCCCGGGAATCATCACCACGACCCAGACCGCGACGATGATCCACAGCATCTGGCGCTGCAGGCGCGGGCCGCGGCTCCAGAAGTCCACCGCGATGATCCGCAGCCCGTTCAGCGCGTGGAACAGCACCGCGCCGACGAGGCCGATCTCCATCAGGTTGACGAAGGGATTCTTGTACGTGTCGATGACCGTGTCGTAGGACTCGGGGGAAACCCGCACCAGCGCCGTGTCCAGCACGTGCGCGAAGAGAAAGAAGAACGTGAGGACGCCGGTGATCCGGTGGGCGACCCATGACCACATTCCCTCGCGGCCGCGGTAGAGCGTTCCGGCCAACCGGGTCTTGGTGGTGGCGCGCGACGCTGCTGTGCCAGTCGACACCCGAACTCCTCATCTCGCTTTGTCGTACACCTGAGTCGTGCACCTGAGCAACCCGCGGCGCAGTTCGCCGCAGCGATGAAAGGCCGATGACACGGTTGAAACACGTCGAGCTTAGTCGCGCGGCAGCGGAGCTTCGACTCGGTGAGAGGTATGCGACACGCGTACAACTCGGTGGACGACTCGACCTGACAACGATGTGGTGACGAACGGCAAGCGAGTTTCTTTTCGTCATCCGCTCGGACTACGGTGACCGGCGATCAGGGGTGAGTCATCCCCGCCTATTTCCACACTTGAGGAGACAGTCTTGCGTCACCTGAACGGGACGGCCGCTATCGCCACGGCGGCGGCCGCGGCCATGCTTCTCGCCGGCTGCGGCTCGAAGAAGAGCGACACGAACACCGGCTCCGGGACCTCCGGCTCCGCCTCGGGCAGCGGGGCGGCCGCGTCCAGCTTCAAGGCGTGCATGGTGACCGACACCGGCGGTATCGATGACAAGTCGTTCAACGCCGCGGCGTGGCAGGGCATGCAGAAGGCCCAGTCGGACGGCAAGGCGACCGTCTCCTACGTTCAGTCCAAGCAGGAGACGGACTACGCCACCAACATCGCCTCGCTGGTGTCGCAGAACTGCAAGCTGATCGTCACCGTCGGTGGCCTGATGGGCGACGCCACCAACGCGGCGGCCAAGAAGAACCCGAGCCAGCACTTCGTCGAGGTCGACTCGGCGGGTAACGGCAGCAACCTGCAGGGCCTGCAGTTCAACACCGCCCAGGCCGGCTTCCTCGCCGGGTACCTGGCCGCCGGCTACTCCAAGACCGGCAAGGTTGCCACCTACGGCGGTCTGAAGATCGCTCCGGTGACCGTCTACATGGACGGCTTCCAGGAGGGCGTGGAGTACTACAACAAGCAGAAGAGCAAGAGCGTGCAGGTGCTCGGCTGGGACGAGAAGAAGCAGAACGGCAGCTTCGCGGCGTCCTTCACCGACCAGAACAAGGGCCAGCAGTTGACCACCAACTTCATCGCCCAGGGCGCGGACGTGATCTTCCCGGTGGCCGGTGGCACCGGTCTGGGGAGCGCGGCGTACGCCAAGTCCTCCGGCAAGGCGACGGTCGTCTGGGTCGACACCGACGGCTTCGTCGCCGCCCCGCAGTACGGTCCGGTATTCCTCTCCACCGCCGAGAAGAACATCGCCGATGCGGTCACCAAGTCCGTCGAGGACGCCTCGACCGGAACGTTCGTGACCAAGGACTACATCGGCACGCTGGCCAACAACGGTGTCGCCCTGGCCCCCTTCCACGACCTGGACTCGAAGGTCGATCCGGGGCTTAAGTCGGAGCTTGACCAGGTCAAGTCGGACATCACCTCGGGCAAGATCACGATCACCTCGCCGTCCCAGCCCAAGTAGGGGGCGACCCACGTACGACTGCCGACGCTGCGCTGCTTGGATGACCAGCGCAGCGTCGGTGTGGTGTCCGGAGCGTGGTGTCCGGAGCTTTGACCGTGCGGCGTTGAGAAGGGGGGAGCCGGAGTGCGGCTCGAACTGAACGGGATCACCAAGCGGTTCGGATCCCTGGTCGCCAACGACTCGATCGACCTAGTCGTCGAGTCGGGTGAGATCCACGCCCTGCTCGGCGAGAACGGCGCGGGCAAGTCCACGCTGATGAACGTCCTGTACGGGCTGTACCAGCCCGACGGCGGCGAGATCCTGCTCGACGGCCGACCCCGATCCTTCTCCGGTCCGGGTGAGGCGCTCGCCGCCGGAATCGGCATGGTGCATCAGCACTTCATGCTCGTCCCGGTGTTCACGGTCGCCGAGAACGTCATGCTCGGGCACGAGTGGACGTCCGGCCCGCTGGGCAGCCTGGACCGCAGGACGGCTCGCCGCAAGGTCACCGAGCTGAGCGAGCGCTACGGCCTGGCGGTCGATCCGGAGGCGGTCGTCGCGGATCTGCCGGTCGGTGTGCAGCAGCGGGTCGAGATCCTGAAGGCGCTACTCGGCAATGCCAAGGTGCTGATCCTGGACGAGCCGACGGCGGTGCTCACTCCGCAGGAGATCGACGACCTCATCCGGGTGATGACCGAGCTACGCGACGCCGGGACGTCCATCGTCTTCATCACCCACAAGCTTCGCGAGGTCAGGGCTATCGCGGACCGCATCACGGTCATCCGCCGCGGCAAGGTGGTGGGCAGCGCGCTGCCCAGTGCCTCCGAGGCCGAGCTCGCCACCATGATGGTCGGCCGCAGCGTCAACCTGGTCGTGGACAAGCCCGAGGCCAAGGTCGCCGAGACGGTGCTGAGCGTCCGCGACCTCACGGTGGCCGATGACCGCGGCCAGACGACTGTCGACGGCGTCAGCTTCGACGTGGCCGCCGGCGAGATCGTGGCGCTCGCCGGGGTGCAGGGCAACGGTCAGGAAGAGCTCGTGGAGTCCCTGCTCGGCCTGCGCCACCCCGTCTCCGGATCGGTGTGGATGAAGGGCACCGACACGGCCGGCGAGTCGGTGGACGACATCCTCGGTCGCGGGGTCGGTTTCATTCCCGAGGACCGCCAGCACGACGGCATCGTCAGTGGCTTCTCGGTCGCCGAGAACCTGGTGCTGGACCTGTACCACCGCGACGAGTTCTCCCGCGGCCTGTCGCTTCGGCTCGACCGAATCGCGGCCAATGCCACCAGCCGGGTCGAGGAGTTCGACATCCGGACGTCCTCGCCGGACGCGATGGCGTCCACGCTGTCCGGCGGCAACCAGCAGAAGGTCGTGGTCGCCCGTGAGATGTCGCGGCCGCTGACCCTGCTCGTCGCCTCGCAACCCACCCGCGGCGTGGACGTCGGCGCCCAGGAGTTCATTCACAGACGCATCGTGGACGAGCGTGACCGGGGCACCGCCGTCGTCATCGTCTCCACCGAACTGGACGAGGTGCTGGGCCTGGCCGATCGAATCCTGGTGATGTACCGGGGCGCCATCATCGGCGAGCTGCCCGGCGGCGCGTCCAGGGACGAGGTGGGCCTGATGATGGCCGGCGTGCCGGCCGGCCAGGCTGTCGCCGAAGCGGCCGAGCACCACAGCGTGCTGGCGGCCGCTGATAACTCGGACAGCTCAGCTAGCTCAGTCAGCTCTGGCAACCCGCGTGGCGCAGAAGCAGGGTCCGCATGAGCACCGAGCTGGCCACCGCGCAGGCTGCCTCGGGCGGAACCGGTCCCGCGGGGATGCTCGCGGCGCAGCCGGCGCGTCGGCGCAACCGGTCGTGGGTGGTCACCGTGCTCGCCGTGCTGCTGGCGCTGCTGATCGGCGGCCTGATGGTCGTCTTCTCCGACGAGCGGGTGCGTACTGACCTCGGGTACCTCTTCAGCTCACCGACGGACTTCTTCAACGACGCCTGGTACACCCTGCGCGACACCTACATCGCGCTGTTCGAGGGTGCGATCTTCGACCCGCAGCACGCCAGCACGCTCAGCCAGGCGTTCGGGCCGATCACGACGTCCATCTACACCGCAACGCCCCTGATCTGCGCCGGCCTCGCGGTGGCGCTGGCGTTCCGGGCCGGTCTGTTCAACATCGGTGGCAACGGCCAGGTCATCGCCGGCGCGTTCGCCTCGGGTTACCTCGGCCTGATCGTGGAGTTGCCGCCGGTGATCCACCTCGTCCTGGCGGTGGCCGGGGGCATCGCCGCCGGCGCGTTCTGGGGCTTCATCGCGGGCTTCCTGAAGGCTCGTACCGGGGCCCATGAGGTCATCACGACCATCATGCTGAACTACGTCGCCACGTTCGGACTGCTCTACCTGCTCGCCAAGAAGTCGATCGTCGCGCCGAACAACCCGCAGGCCAGCAAGCCCATTCACGGCACCGCGCGGCTGCCACACCTGTTCGGCAATGGCGAGCGCATCGACCTCGGCATCATCCTCGCCCTGGTCGCGGCCGCCGGCGTGGCCTGGCTGCTCACCAAGAGCACGGTCGGCTTCCGGCTGCGGGCTGTCGGGGCGAACCCGGCCGCCGCGCGCACGGCCGGCATGAGCGTGGGCTCGGTGACGATGCTGGCGATGTCGCTGTCCGGTGGCCTGGCCGGGCTGGGCGGCGCGACGCTGGCCCTGGGTGGCGGAACGTCGTACGTGGTGACGCCGAACATCGCCTCCAACGTCGGCTTCGACGCCATCACGGTGGCGCTGCTCGGGCGCAGCCGGCCCTGGGGCGTCGTCGGTGCCGGTTTGCTGTTCGGCGCCCTGCGCACCGGTGGCACGCAGATGCAGGCCGCGCAGAGCGTCCAGGCACCGGTCGACATCATCACCGTCATCCAGGCCCTGATCGTCATCTTCATCGCCGCGCCGAAGCTGATCGAGGGCTTCTTCCGGCTCAAGCGCCTCGGCCTCGCGCCGGTGGCGACCGCGACCACCAACCTCGCGGTGAGCATCACCAGCGTGCGGGCGCCCCGGGTGCCGCGCCACATCATGGCCGGTTCGGTCACCATCGTGCTGGGACTGCTGGCGACGTGGGGGTTCGGACTGGGTTCGCGGGCGGGGCAGAAGGCGGTTTTCCAGTTCGCGCTGCCGGGCGCCAAGGTGCACCTGGGCTCGGCGACGTTCGTGGCCCGGCCGCTGATCCTGCTGATGTGCCTGCTGATCCTGCTGGCGGGCGTGGCACGGCTGGCGCGGCGGGTTCCCGCGCGGTGGTGCTCGGCGGTGGCCATCCTGGCGCTGCTGGTGGCGTTCATGATCTGGTCCGTCGCGGGCACCTTCTCCGGACTCAACGTCGTGTCGCTGCTGCAGGGCGCGCTGTTCCCCGCCGCCATCCCGCTGATCCTCGGGTCCCTGGCGGGCGTCATCGGCGAGCGCTCCGGCGTCGTGAACGTGGCGATCGAGGGTCAGTTGCTGCTCGGCGCGTTCGCTACCGCCGTCATCGGCACGGTCACCGGCAGCATCTGGGCAGGCGCGCTCGGCGGCATGATCGCCGGCCTGCTGGTCGCCGCGGTGCTGGCCGCGCTCGCGATCCGGTACCTCGTGGATCAGGTGATCATCGGCGTGGTGCTCAACGTGTTCGCACTCGGCCTGACGAGCTTTCTGTTCAACAAGCTGCTCTCGCCGCACGCCACCGAGTTCAACGAACCGGGGTATTTCAGCACCCTGAAGATCCCGGTGCTGGGTGACATTCCGATTCTCGGCCCGGTGTTCTTCGACGGCACCATCTTCCTGTACCTGACCTACGTTTTGGTCGCGGCGGTGCACTTCGGCCTCTTCCACACTCGGTGGGGGCTGCGGCTCCGCTCGGTCGGCGAGCACCCCAAGGCCGCCGACACGGTGGGCATCAACGTCAACCAGACGCGGATGCGAGCCGTGCTGCTGGCCGGCCTGATCGCCGGGCTCGGCGGCGCTTTCCTGGTGATCGGGGCCGGCGCGGCGGGAACGTTCGGGCTCAACATGTCGGCCGGTCGCGGCTTCATTGCCCTGGCCGCGGTCATCTTCGGCCGCTGGCGCCCGGTCGGGGCGGTGCTGGCCGCCCTGCTGTTCGGCTTCGCCGACCAGTTGCAGTCGCTGCTGTCCCAGGCAGGCGCGCCGGTGGATTCCAACCTGCTGCTGACCCTGCCCTACGTGGTCACGCTGCTGGCGGTCGCCGGCTTCATCGGCCGGGTACAGCCGCCGGCGGCTGACGGCCAGCCATATTCAGTCGGTTGAGGAGTGGGTTCATGGACATCGAGTGGGATGTGCTGCGTCGCGAGGCGGTCACGGCGATGGGCAAGGCCTACGCGCCCTACTCGAACTATCCGGTCGGCGTGGCGGCCGTCGTGGACGACGGCCGGCTGATCACGGCCTGCAACGTCGAGAACGCCTCGTACGGGCTGGGCCTGTGCGCCGAGTGCGGGCTCGTCTCGGCCCTGGCCGCCGGCGGTGGCGGGCGGTTGGTCGCCATGGTGTGCGTCGATGGCGAGGGCGCGTACCTGATGCCCTGCGGCCGGTGTCGCCAGCTGCTGTTCGAGCACGGTGGCCCGTCGATGCGGGTCGCCACCGCCGACGATTCCTCGGTGACCGTGGCCGAGCTGCTACCCCGGGCATTCGGACCGCACGATCTGGACGAGATGGCGCAGAAGACCGCTCGGTGCTGATCGGGACGGCTGTACCGTTACCGGTATTCAGTGATACCGTAGGCGGTATGAAAACCAGCATGGACATAGCCGAGCCGCTCTGGAGCGAGGTCAAGCAGCTTGCGAGGCAACGCGGTACGACGACCAAGAGCCTGGTTGAGCAGGCGCTTTCCCGACTGCTGGCAGAGGCGGCCGGCGAAGGGTCGACCACCTTCCGCCTACGAGACGTGAGTTTCGGGACGGGCGGCGTGACGGCGGAATTCGCCGGCGCCGGCTGGGAGCAGCTCCGCGACGCGATCTACCCTTCGCCGGTTGAGCCGCAGCCCCGATGATCGCGGTTGACACGAACGTGCTGGTGTATGCCCACCGCCCGGACAGCCCCTTTCACCAGCGCGCGAAGCTCGCTCTCACGGAGCTTGCCGAGGGTGGTGCCACCTGGGCATTGCCCTGGCCGTGTATTCACGAGTTCTACGCCGTGGTCAGCAATCCGCGGGTATTCACCGTCCCCACGCCCGCAGCGACCGCTCTCGATCAGGTGCTTGCCTGGACGGAGTCCCCGTCGCTGCGACTGCTGACCGAGTCGGCCGCCCATCTGGCCACCCTGACCCGGCTGGTCGCGGCTGCCGGACTGGTCGGCGCGGCGGTGCACGACGCGAGGATCGCCGCGATCTGCCTCGACCACGGAATACGCACACTGCTCACGATGGATCGGGACTTCAGCCGCTTTCCGGGGCTGCCGACTCGCAGCCTGCTTGCATGAGAGGCTGTCGCAATGCCTGCTAGCGCCGCCGAGTCTTCACGCATCGCCGAGCCGTTCGATGCTGTCGGGGTCATCCGCGCCAAGCGGGATCGGGGCCGGATTCCGGACGCCGAGATCGACTGGGTGATCGACGCCTACACCAGGGGCGTGGTGGCCGACGAGCAGATGGCGGCGCTGGCGATGGCGATCCTGCTCAACGGCATGGAACCGGACGAGTTGGCGCGCTGGACGAACGCAATGATCGCCTCCGGTGAGCGACTCGACCTCTCGGCGGTGCGCAAGCCGACCACCGACAAGCACTCGACGGGCGGCGTGGGCGACAAGATCACCTTGCCGCTGGCTCCGCTGGTCGCCGCGCTGGGCGCCGCCGTCCCGCAGTTGTCGGGCCGCGGGCTCGGCCACACCGGCGGCACCCTGGACAAGCTGGAGTCCATCCCGGGCTGGCGGGCGTCGGTGTCCAACGCCGACTTCGTCAGCCAGCTCAACGACGTCGGAGCGGTGGTGTGCGCGGCCGGCGACGGCCTGGCGCCCGCGGACAAGAAGCTGTACGCGCTGCGCGACGTCACCGGCACCGTCGAGGCGATCCCGCTGATCGCCAGTTCGATCATGAGCAAGAAGATCGCCGAGGGGTCGTCCGCCCTGGTGCTGGACGTCAAGGTCGGCACCGGCGCCTTCATGAAGAACGTCGTGGACGCCCGGCTGCTCGCGCAGACCATGGTTGCGCTCGGCAACGCGGCCGGCACGCATACCGTCGCGCTGCTCACCGACATGAACACCCCCCTCGGACGCACCGCCGGCAACGCCCTCGAGGTGGCCGAGTCGGTCGAGGTGCTGGCCGGCGGTGGCCCAGTGGACATCATCGAGCTGACGGTGGCGTTGGCGGTCGAGATGCTCGCCGGAGTCGGCATCACCGGCGTCGACCCGGCCGTGGCCCTCGCGGACGGCCGCGCGATGGACGTCTGGCGACGGATGATCACCGCCCAGGGCGGCGACCCCGACGCAGCCCTGCCGGTCGCCGCCGAGATCCATGTCGTGAACGCACCGGCCTCGGGCGTGCTCAGCCGGCTGGACGCGTACGCGGTCGGAGTGGCGGCCTGGCGGCTGGGGGCCGGACGCGCCCGCAAAGAGGACCCGGTCTCGGCCGGGGCCGGAGTGGTCATGCTGGCCAAGCAGGGGGACCGGGTCATCGCCGGTCAGCCGCTGCTCGAACTGCGCACCGACGAGCCGGCCCGCTTCGAACGTGCCCTGCAGGCCCTGGACGGCGGGTACGACATCACTTCCGAGGCGGCAGCCGGTGTCCAGCGGAGCCCGCTCATACTCGAGCGAATCACGGGCTGAGATGCAGCCGCCGCCGGTTCCGGAGGACGCCCGCCGGGTGAGTGTCGCGTCCCGGCGGGTGTCCAGGTGGCTGGACGGTTTCGCCGACCGGCACGGGGGACTGAGCACCGCGGCCTTCGCCGACCAGGTCGTCGTGACCGCCGCCGACGGCTCAGTGGCCTGGATCAAGGTGCCCTTCCTTCCCTGGGAGTCCGACTCACCCCGCTCGCTGACATCGTTACAGCTACACCTCAACCGGCCCCGGCGCGTCGGCGTGCTGCTGGTGCGCCGCGGCGGTTACGCGGCCGGGGTGTTCGACGGGACGGAGCTGGTGTCGTCCAAGGTCGGATCGGCCTACGTCCAGGGCACCACCAAGGCCGGTGGCTGGTCGCAGCAGCGCTACGCCCGGCGGCGCTCGAACCAGGCGCGGGCGGCGTTCGACGAGGCCGCGGACGTCGCCGTGCACATCCTGGTGCCTGAGACGGCGGCCCTGGACGCCCTGATCTGCGGCGGTGACAAGGCGGCCGTCGAGGCGGCGCTGTCCGATCCGCGGCTTGCCGTGCTGCTGCCGCTGCGGACGCCGCCGTTCCTGCCGGTGCCCGATCCCCGGTTGCGGGTGCTCAAGGCCACGCCCGAGCAGTTCCTGGTGGTTGACCTGGCCATTCATCCGTGACGGCGCACCGACGATGGGACTAGCGGACATGTGGAATCTTGACCGGGTGAAGTCAGCGGCGCGACGGTCCTTCTGGCTCGCTCTGCTGATTCCGATCGGGGTCATGATCTCGCTCGCCGTCACCGTGGCGGCGATCTTCCCCGGTAGCGGATCAGGTGCCGTCGGCGGGCTTATCGGGGGCCTCGCGCCAATGTTTTACCGAGTTCGACGGGCGCTGAGACTCCGAAAAAGGGAGCGTGTTCTTTATTACGACGTACTGTGCTCCGGACTGGCCTGTGCCGAACCCCGGGTCAATGAAGCGGTCCACGAACAACTCGCCGAAGCCGTGACCCTGCGATCAGGGCGAGGCTCGAGTCAACGCGCGAATCGCATCGTCCTTGCGGTTATTGCAACGGTGCCCGTGCTTGCAGCGCTGGTGGCGGCCGTCCTGCGCTCGCCCTGGTGGTTACTCGAGGTGCTTGCCGCGCCGCTGCTGCTTCTCGTGTGGAGCAGCGTGCCCAGCGACGATCCGCTGGTGCGGCTGGAGCGGCTACTGGCCACCATGGGCCCGGCTGACTGAAACGGCGCTCGGGCGGCCCGCCGTACGGCTGATTTGCAGTCCTGACCAGGCGGCGTCACTGCCAGGGGGATCTACGTGGCCGCTCAGCACTCCCTGTGAGGCGCCGACGCGGTGCACTTGGCCAGCTTGCTCGCAGTCGGCGTTGCGGAAACGCTCTGGGCCGTTTGGGACCAGCGGCTGCGAGCGGCAGGCGTACAGCTGGCTCCAGTGCTGTAGTTCCTCGAGTTGACGTTCACGGCAGGCCCCGTCCCCCTTCGACGGTCGTCAATCGGCGTCCGGTCCGGCGTGTACGTCTGGTACCGCGGCGCGAACGGTCATCTTGGGCCCGGTGACGATTCGTCTGGGCGTCGAACAGGACATCGACCGTGGTCGGCTCTGCGCGTTGCCGGTGGGCCGGCCGCGGGATCGAGATGGACGAGGCGGCCGTCGAGCGGGCGGCCGAGATCGGCCACGACTGGCACAACCCACTGTTCAGCCGCAACGACGGCTCCTGCACCGGGTGGTGGTCGAGCCGGCTGGGTACTCTGCGGCCATGAGCAAACCCATCGACCTCGGCGAGACGGCACGGACCGACGCCACGGAGTCTGTCGAGCAGGAGTGCGACGCCGTAGGCGACCAGCCTGACACCGGCGGCCTGGTGCCGCCCGACCACGCCCAGACGGCACCGCTCCCTGACGAGGGCTCGGCGAGCGGGTAGCCGATCTCCGTCAGCTCTGTCCACCTCGTCCCGCAGGGGTGGGTCTGCGGTACGGCTCGGTCGGTGCAGGGCCCGCTCGGAGGGGGAGCCGGCTGCGGCAGTTCGCGCTGACGGCGGCCGCACTGAGTCAGGACGTACGGCAACGGCCTCGATTACGTAGGTCAGAGGCTTTGGCCGCCGGACAGTTCGATGCGGGTGCCGGTTGCCCAGTGCAGGGCGTCGGAGAGGATGGCCGGGACGGCCGCGCCGATGTCGTCTGGTTCGCCGACGCGCCCGAGTGCGATGGTGCTGGCCAGCATCTGGTTGACCTGTTCGTTGTCGCGCACCAGTCCGCCGCCGAAGTCGGTGGCGATGGCACCGGGCACGAGTGCGTTGACGCGGATGCCTCGCGCACCGAGTTCTTGTGCCTGGTAGCGGGTGAGCACCTCGACCGCGCCCTTCGCGGTGGCGTAGACGGCGTAGCCCGGTGCGGTGAAGCGGGCTAGTCCGGAGGAGACGTTGAGGATTCGGCCGCCGTCGGCGATCAAGGGAAGCAGCGTCTGTGTGAGGAAGAACGGCGCTTTGAGGTGCACCCGCACGATGTCGTCGAATTGCTCTTCGGTGGTGTCGGCGAAGGGCGCGTAGACGCCGATCCCGGCGTTGTTGATGAGGTAGTCGATGCTGTTTCTGCCGAAGCTGCGTAGCGTGTCGATGAGCGCGGCGCTGAATTGGGCGAAGCCGTCGCTGTCGCCCACGTCGAGCTGCAGCACGGCCGCCGGTACGCCGGCCTGCTCGGCTTCGGCGACCATCTGGTCGGCTTCGTCCTTGCGGCTTTTGTATGTGCCGATGATGCCGATACCGGCTGCGGCGAGGTGGTGGGCCATGCTGCGGCCCAGGCCGCGACTGGCGCCGGTGACGAGGGCGATTTTCGGTTCGGACACAAATTTCTCCAAGGGTCGAGGCTGCTGATGGGTCGACCCTGGCAGCGCGGCGCCGGTCGGTGGGCGCCCGGCTGATCCCCGCTTCGGCGGTCCGGGGTTAGCGGGCGTGAGCGGGGCGATGATAGGTGCATGCATACCGCTCACGGCTCGGGGGACCGGCACGAGCTGGGCAGCTTTCTGCGGCACCGGCGCGAGCAGTTGCAGCCGGGCGACGTGGGGATGGTCGCCGGTGGGCGCCGGCGTGCGGTTGGGTTGCGCCGCGATGAAGTCGCCGTGCTCGCCGACATGTCGAGTGATTACTACGAGCGCATCGAGCAGGGTCGCGGGCCGCGGCCGTCAGTCGCGATGCTGGGCTCGATTGCCCGCGCCTTGCGCTTGACCCTCGACGAACGCGACCATTTGTACCGGCTGGCCGGTCAGCCTCCGCCGGCGCGGCACGAGTCGCTCGGTTACGCCGACGCAGGGCTGATGTGCGTGCTCGACGCGGTGGCGCCGACGGTACCGGCGCTGATCTCCGACGATCTGCACGAGGTGGTCGCCCAGAATCCGCTGAACGTCGCGCTGCTCGGCCCGATGTCCACCGAGACGGGCCGGCGGCGGAACTTCCTGTGGCGGTGGTTCACTGATCCGGAATTGCGCTCGCGATACCGCGCAGACCAGCACGAGACCCTCGGCCGCGAATACGTCGCCGACCTGCGGGTCGTCACCGGCACGCGGCCCGCCGACCCGACGCTTTCTGACCTGGTCGCCGCGCTGAGCGAAGCAAGTGCAGAGTTCCGCGAGATTTGGTCGCGGCAGGAAGTCGCGGTACGCCGCAGCACCCGCAAGGTCCTCGACCATCCTGCCGTCGGGGTGCTGGACCTCCAGTGCGACGTCGTACTCAGCCCTCCCTCCGGGCAGCGGCTGGTGTTGTTCCGCCCGCAACCGGGCACTGGCACCGCCGAGCGGCTCGAGATGCTGCGTGTCCTCGGCACCCAGACCTTCACCGGATAAAGATGTGCGCGCCGACACCGCCCGGGGTGACGTGCGACGCCGACGGCAGCGGCCCGCGCGGCAAGTTCGACGCGGCGGCCGAGTGCGGGAGCAACTGCTCACCCGCGGCGTGCCGATCGACGCAGCCGACCAGCTACTGGGCATCTGGTCGCGCACTTCATGATCGTCCACCAGGAATCCACCAACGGATCGGCGCGTAGCTCGTCGATGAGCGCGACGAGCTGGTGATCGTGCGGGCGTCGGCCGACTTCGTGTCGGGCCGCAGCGACGGCGGCGCAGGCGAATTGGGCCCAGTTGGCGATGCGTTCTCGCGCGAGATCGTCGTGGAACATGTATCGCAGGAACGACGTCCCCACCTCCAGGCCGCGTCCCAGCACAGCGCGCAGCAACGCGTTACGCGCCAAGCCTTCGGCGCGGTGGGCCAGCAGCAGCACGGGAAGGTGGCCGAGCGCGGTCATCAGCCGCAGCAGACCGGGATCCAGAATCTGGTGGGGGTCGATGGAGCCGATCCGGCGGGGCGCTGCCGGGGGCGGCCAGATCGCGCAGGTGCGCGCGGTTTCGACGTCGTCCAGTCGCACGTCGTGATCACCATCGGCTCCTGGATGGCTTCCATCGGCAGCCCGTACGCCGCCATGTACGCAGCCACCAAAGCCGCCGACGAGCAACTGACCCGCGGATGGGCCGCGGAGTTCGGCCCACGCGGCGTGCGTGTCAACGCGGTCGCTCCCGGAGTCACCCTCACGCCGGGCAACGAGAAAGATCGCCCGATCGTCGACGCCATCACCGCAGGTAGCTCCGCCGGCGTCCCGGTCCAACCCCTCGACATCGCCTACGGCGTCGCGTTCCTCGCCTTCGACCAAGCCCGGATGAGCCACGCAACCACCCTCTACATCGACGGCGGGATCAGCGGAACGCGGCTTCGATGAATCCGCGGCCGAGTGGCTCCGCGCCTCGAGTGGCCGTCGGGTCCGCGGCCGGGGCGCGTGGGTCTGCCTCCGGTTCAGTTACCCGTTTGGGGTAGAGATTCCGCGCGCCCAGGGACGTTAAGCGAGCTAGGCCGACGGCGTGATGAGTTCGTCGGCGACCCAGCGTGCGACGTGGTCGGGATATGGCGCCGGCAGTATCAGCACGACATGCGTAAAGCCGGCGTCGATGGCTTCTGCGATCGCGCGCCGCACGTCGTCGGGCTGGTCGTAGGTGACGGGCAGGGCGATCGAGCGGGTGATCGCGGCGGGGTCGCGTCCGATCTCGGCGCAGAAGCGATCCAGCAGTGCGCTGCGGCTGATCACGTCGTCGATGTCTCCGCCCGGGATGTTCCAGACGTCGGCGTGCTCGGCGACCACGCGCAGCGTCGCGGTGGACCGGCCACCGATCACGATCGGCGGATGTGGTTGCTGGACGGGTTTCGGGTTGCAGAACGCGCCGGTGAGCTGGTGATACGTGCCGTTGAAGTCGAACGGCTCGGTGTCGGTCCACAGCCGCGTGATGATCGTGCATGCCTCGGCGAGGCTGCCCACCGCGTGTGCGGCGTCGTGGAAGGGCAGGCCATGCGCCTCGTACTCGCGCCGGGCTAATGGCACGCTGGGTCGTGAGCCTGCGCCGATGCCGAACTCGAGCCGACCGCCGGAGACGATGTCGACGGTCGCGGCGATCTTGGCGAGCATCGCCGGCGGCCGGAAGCGATTGCTGGTCACGAGCAGGCCGATGCGCAGCCGGTCGGTCTGCGCGGCCAGGGCCGACAGCAGCGTCCACCCCTCGAAGGTCGGGCCGTTCGGATCGCCGAATATCGGCATCAGGTGGTCGAACAGCCATGCGTGTTCGATCTCCTCAATGGCGTCGGCCTGCTGCCAGACCCGCAGGATGTCGCGGTAGTCGACCTGCGAGGGCGCTGTCATGATCCCGAAACTGATCCCGGTCGCCCCAGTCATGAACGTCGCCGCAGCGACGGGTCGAGCAGGGAGGGGGGTGTGTCGATCTTCTCCTCTGGAGCGAAGTCGAGGCCGGGGGCGACGATCTCGTCGATCGCATCGAGGACGTCGGGCGTGAGCACGATGTCGGCGGCGGCGAGCTGCGAGTGCAGGTGGTCGATCGTTCGCGGGCCGATGATTGCGCTGGTGACGGCCGGGTGCGCGGTCACGAAGCCGAGCGCGAGCTGGATCATCGTCAGCCCTGCCTCCGCGGCGACATTGGCAAGCTGCTCGACGGCCTCGAGCTTCGCCCGGTTGACCGGGGCGGTGGTGTCGAAGCGGTGCGGCATGAGCGTCGAGCGGCTGGTCGTGATCTCACGGCCCTCGCGGATCGCCCCTGACAGCCAGCCGGAGGCCAGCGGACTCCACACCAGCACGCCGAGCCCGTACTCCTGCGTGACGGGCAGGACGTGCGTTTCGATGCCTCGCTGCAGGATCGAGTAGCCGGGCTGCTCGGTGACGTAGCGACTCAGCTGGTGTTTGCGCGCGGCCCACTGCGCCTGCACGATGCGGTAGGCCGGGAACGTCGAGGTGCCGAAGTAGCGGATCTTGCCAGCGCGCTGCAGATCGGTCAGCGCCGACAGCGTCTCCTCGTCGCTGGTCGTCGGGTCCCACCGGTGGACCTGGTACAGGTCGACGTGGTCGACGCCCAGGCGGCGCAGGCTGTTGTCGAGCTCGGTGGCCAGCCAGCGGCGCGAGCTGCCCTTGTGGTTGCGCTCCTCGCCCATCGGCAGGCTCGCCTTGGTGGCGAGCACGAGGTCGTCGCGCCGGCCGGCGATGGCGCTGATGGCTTGGCCGACCAGCTGCTCGGATTCGCCGCGGCTGTAGAAGTCGGCGGTGTCGATCAGGTTGATGCCGCCGTCGAGCGCGGCGTCAATGATCGCGGTCGCCTCATCCTGGGTGGTGTGCCCGATGGCGCCGAAGTTCATCGCGCCGAGCACGAGTGAACTGACCTGCACACCGGTGCGGCCCAAGGTGTGGTATTGCATGGGTATTCCTCCATCGCTAGGGGCAGGGGATGTCGCATACGGCTTCATCGACTAGCATCATCGGTCAAGCGGAGCAGTGCTCCGCCTCCACTATATGGAGCATTGCTCCGTTTCGCAACGAGCAGACGCTGCTCGAGGCGCCCGCCGACGTCTTCGTCACCTCAGGCGTCGACGCGCCGGTGCGCGACATTGCGGCCAAGGCCGGCGTGGGGATGGGCACGATCTACCGCCACTTCCCCTGCACACCTACTTCCTCGACCGCCTCGTGCCCGTGTGCGCACAACTGCTCAAGGCCGCTGCGCGAGCCGACGACTGACATCCGACATGATGACCTCCATTTGTTTGACACTGTCAAGCGAGACGGGTCAAGCATGTAGCTGGTTGTTTGACACTGTCAATTGGATGGCGGAGGATTACCTTGTGACCGAACAGAATTCCTCTGCCAGCGACGTCCGAGCGGGTCTACTGGCTGCGGCTCGCGCCGAACTGATCGACCGTGGACATGCGGCGATCAGTCTGCGGGCCGTGGCCCGCCGTGCAGGGGTGTCCCACGCCGCGCCGAAGTACTACTTCGCAGACCGGGCCGCTCTGCTCACCGCGGTCGCGATCCAAGGTTTCACTGAACTCACCGCCGCCCTGGCACGGGTTTCGTCGTCGCTTGCCGCGGTCGGTCATACCTACATCGACTTCGGACTCAACAACCCCGCGCTGTTCGACCTGATGTTTCGCCCCAGCGAGCTACACCCCACCGACCCGGACTTGGAAAAAGCTCAGCATGCAGCTATCGGCATGCTCAACGCCGCGGTCGCCGTCGCCGAGTCGTCGCAGGGTGACCCCTCGGAGCCCGGCTCGCAGGCCCTCACCCTCATCAGCTGGGCACTGGCCCACGGACTGACCGTCCTGGCCCGCGACGGAGCACTCCAATCAGCCACCAATAGCGCCCCGGGCACAGGCGCTGACCTCGCGCGCGGACTAGCCGACGCCTTCACCGAACGCATCACCACCCAACCAACCAACCAGGCCACCCCGACATCATGAGCTGACGCGTGGCGCGATCAGCGGTCCGGCCGATGAAATGACGGCTCCCGACTAGATGAACGATTCCAAGGGTTCAGTGGTCGTAGGCGGTCAGGGATCGCTTGATCGGTGCGCCGATGTTGTCGTTGTGCCAGATGGCGGCGGTGAGGGCGAGGATGTGTTGCCAGACGCCGACGATGACTCCTGCGGGGGTGTGGCCGCCGTGGCGTTCGGTGACCAGGCTGGTGTCGCGGACCAGCACACCGATCAGCCAGCTGATCGTCGCGGTGAGTTTGCGCAGCCGCTTGTTGTAGCCCGGCTGCTACGGCAGATACGGCAACAGCGCCTGCAGGTGCGCGTGGGCATGGCGCAGCCAGCTTGGACACTCTCGTCGTCAAATCACCTCAGCCACACAGTCACATCGCTTGGAATTGGTCATCCAGGGCAGGATCACCTTTGACTTGCCATCACCAGCGTCGACCCCGGTACAAAATCAGTCGAAGAAGGGAGAACTGAACTCGTCATCGTTCTGATTGCCGGGCTGCGGCAGGGCTATGCGTGGAGGCGCGCTGAGGCTAACGTGTGTCGGGCATCTTTCCATTGCGCGTCGGAGCTGGCGTGCGATGGGTCCCTTCAGCCTGACGGAGGCCGTCATGACCGGAGCTAGTCCAACCCCGAGTTCGCAGCCTGGGCGGCGCCGGGCGGGGTGGCGTGCCGTCGCGGCAGCCGCTGCGCTGGTTACCGCTGGTGTGACGGGATCAGTGCTCGGGTCAGCCGAAGCGTCGCCTTCGATCCCGGCAGCCGCCGCTGACTCCCGTGGCCAGACTCGCGACGTGATAGCGAACCTGTTCGAGTGGAACTGGCCGTCTATAGCGAACGAATGTAGGACCGTTCTTGGTCCGGCTGGCTACGGCGGTGTGCAGGTGGCGCCACCGCAGGATTCCCTCAAACGGACAGCGACCGGCAATGGCAGCACTGTCTTGCACCCGTGGTGGGAGGTGTACCAGCCCGTCGACTACCACCTGACCAGCCGGATGGGCACAGAGGCCCAGTTCAAGTCGATGGTCGCCACCTGCCGGCGGGCGGGGGTGAAGGTCTACGCCGACGCCGTGATCAACCATATGACCGGCCAAGGCAATCTCTCCTACGGCGGCGCCGGCTACACCAAGTACCACTACACCGGGCTATACACCCCGGCCGACTTCCACAGTTACCCTGCCGACTGCCCGGTCCCACCGACGACGGGCAGCGCGGACCGGGAAGGCAGCATCCAGGACTTCAACGACTACACCCAGGTGTTCAACTGTGAACTGGTGGGCCTGTCCGACCTGCGCACCCAGTCCAACTACGTACGCAACACCCTGGCGGCCTACCTGAATAAGCTGCTCAGCTACGGGGTGTCCGGGTTCCGGGTCGACGCCGCCAAGCACATCGGACAGACCGACCTGGCCGCCATCGAGGCCCGGCTGCACAACACCGTCGACGGCGCCCGCCCCTATCTGGCGCTGGAGGTCGGCACCGGAAGCCCGGGTCGGATCTCGCCGTGGGCGTTCCAGGGCGTCGGCGACCTGCTCGGCTTCGACTACGCCTCGCAGATCCACGACGCGTTCAAGAGCTACAACAGCCCGCCGAATGACGGCAACATCGGCGACCTGAAAATCTTCGGCGCGCGGTCCGGTCTGCTGCCCAGCAACAAAGAGCTTGTGTTCGTCGAAAACCACGACAGCGAACGCAACGGCTCCACGCTGAACTACAAGGACCCGAACAACACCATCGCCACCGAATTCATGCTCGCCTGGCCACACGGCACCCCGCAGGTGTATGCCAGCTTCGCCTGGGCCACCCCGGACGACTCCCCACCGGCGAACGCTGACGGACTCGTCACCAACACCGTCTGCGACAACACCACGTGGGTATGCGTGGACCGCTACACCGGCGTGGCTCACATGGTCCGATGGCACAACTACGTCGCCAAGGCCCAAGTCGCGAACTGGTACGACGACGGTGCCAACCTGGTCGCGTTCAGCCGCGGCGACCGCGGCTTCTTCAGCACCAACAACGAAACCGCAGCCAAGACAGTCACCGTGCGGACCGGTCTTCACCCTGGCAGCTACTGCGACATCATCCACGGCGCCAAAGTGAACCGGTCATGCTCCGGCCCGACGGTCACCGTCCACCAGCACGGCGTCGCCACCATCACCATCGGCAGCTACGACTCAGTCGCCTTCACCCGACAGGACCGCGTCCACTGACCGCGCGCCACGCCGGCAGCACTTGATCAGACGAGATCCGTCCGCGGAGGTGAACAGGAGACTGGCAGGTGGCGCGCACGAGCTTCGCCGGGCGATGGAGCACGGAAGGGGCGACCTGCTGGCGGAGTTGGTTCGTCCTAGCCGCCTACGAGGCCGCGACCGGCAAGCACACCTGGCGGACCAACGATGCCGACATGGCGCAATCGGTAATGCACCACCCCGGCCTTCTCCCATCACCTCAGACTGAAACGGCACTCGGGCGGCCCGCTGGATGCGGACCGCCCGAGTGCCGTTGGGGCGCGTGACGACGATCAGACCGCCGGGTGCGCGGTCGCCCTCGCCGTCTTCGGTGCCTTGACGGAGTGGGCCACGGTGTAGGCCTTCGCCAGTGCCGCGATCGCCCGCGCCGGCTGACCGATCAGCAGGCTGTGCTCGGCGCCCGCGGTGAGTGCCGCGGTCGCCGTCATCGCCGCCGAGCCGTGCTTGACGATCTCGGCCTGGGCCAGGTCGCGAGCCACCGACACCAGCAGGTTCTGCTGCGCGAAGGTGTACTTGGAACCGGTCATCGCGGTGCCGACCTTCTTGAGCGAGGCAAGCATCGCCGTGGTGTTGCGCGGCGAGCCGTCGGTCTTCCAGTTCTTCGCCGAGAGCACCGAGTTCAGTGCCTTGACCGCTGCCGAGGTGCCCTTGCTGGTCTCGAGCTGGTCGCGGACGGTCTGCAACCGAGTCCGGGCGCTGTCCGTGCGCAGGCCCCAGCCGTACGGGTACAGCGGGTCGTAGTTCTTGTCGCCGACGTTGATCGGCAGCTGGCTCTCGGCCTTGGCCCAGGTCAGCGGCAACCGGCCGGTGAACGGCTTGAGGCCGAACAGCACGTCAGCGACACCCTCACCCTCCGAGCCCGGCAGGAAGGACGCGACGACACCCTTGGCCTCCGGCACGATGCCGGTGATGTCCAGCGGGCGCCCGGACACGTCGAGCACCACGCACTTCATCGCCGCGCAGACGTTGTCGACGGCGTCGCGGTCGGCCACCGACAGCTGCATCGTGTGGCCGTTGTTGCCGACGTCGCCCATGCCCTCGGCGTACGGGGTCTCACCCACGACGACCACGCCGACGTCGTAACCGGCGGTCGGTGCCGAGGCGGTCGCGGAATAGGTGATGCCGGCCCGCGGGGCGTCCTGCTTCATGCCCGCCAGGATCGAGGTGCCACCGGGGATAGGTCCGGACTGGCCCTGCCAGGTCAGCGTCCAGCCACCGGCCTGGTTGCCCACGTTGTCGGCGTTGGAGCCGGCGACGTAGACCTTGGCGTTCTTCTTCAGCGGCAGCACGCTGCCGGAGTTCTTCAGCAGCACCTGCGACTCGGCAGCCGCCTTGCGGGCCACGGCCCGGTGTGCGGCGTCGCCGATGGTGCCGATGTTGGTGCGGTCGGCGAACGGGTGGTCGAACAGCCCGAGCGCGAACTTCTGCTTCAGGATCCGGCTGACGGCGTCGTTGATCCGGGCCGTCGTCACGTCGCCACTGGCGTTCAGGGCGGTCAGGTCGGCGGTGAATCCCTGGTAGTTGTAGGGAACCATCACCATGTCGATGCCGGCGTTGACGCCGACCTTGACGTCGTTGCGGTAGTCAGGGCCGATCTGGTCGATGCCCTGCCAGTCGCTGATCACGAAGCCCTTGAAGCCCAACTGGTTCTTCAGGACCCCGGTGATCTGGTCACCGCGGGCGTGCATCTTGATCGGCGCCGCGTCCTTGCCGAGGATCTGCAGGCTGGAGTAGGACGGCATCACCGTGCCGACACCCTTGTGGACCGCTGTCTTGAACGGCGCCAGGAACAGCGCGTCGACCTGTTGCTGGGTCGCGTAGGTGACGCCCTGGTCGATCGTGTACGTCCCGCTGGTGGACGAGCCGAACTTGGTGCCGCCATCGCCGAGGAAGTGCTTGGCGGTGGCCAGCACGCTGGTGTTCTTGGCGAGCTTTCCGTGTCCCTGCAGGCCGTCGATGATCGTTTCCATCCGCTGCACCAGCGCCGGGTCCTCACCGAAGGATTCGTAGGACCGGCCCCAGCGCTCGTCGCGGCTCACGCACACGCACGGCGAGAACGCCCACGGCACGCCGGTCGCCCGGGTCTCGGTCGCGGTGATCGCGCCGTCCTTCTCGGTCAGCGCCGGGTCGCGGGTGGCACCCATGCCGATGTTCTGCGGAAACACCGTGGCGCCGGCCAGGTTGTTGTCACCGTGTACCGAATCGATGCCGTAGATCAGCGGAATCTGCAACGGCGTGGCGAGCGCCTGCGTCTGGAAGGCGTCGACCATGTCGGCCCAGGCCTGCGGCGTGTTCGGTGTCGGCACCGAGCCGCCGCCGGAGAGCAGCGAGCCGAGCCGGTACTTCGCGATGTCGGTGCCGTTCCCCACGGCGCCTCGCTCGGCCTGCGTCATCTGGCCGACCTTGTCAGCCAGGGTCATCCGCGACATCAGGTCGGCAACCCGCTGAGCGGCAGGCAGTGACTTGTCGAGGTACGGCAGGCCGTGGGCGTTGATGACCACGACCGGAGACGCGCCGCTGAGTGTCGCCCCGTCCACCGTCAGGGTCACCGGAATCGTCTTCGCGGTCGAAGCCGAGGTACCGCCGAGGGTCGCGACCTGGATGGTCTTGACCGTGCCGGAAGCGGTGCCGGCGGCGAAGGTGACGGTGCCAGCACCGGCCCGGTAGTCAGTGCCGGCGACCGCGGTCCCGCCCCCGAGCGTGTAATGCACGGTGACGTCGGAGGCCAGCGGTGAGCCGTCCGGCGTGCTGACCGCGACTCCGACGGCCGCCGTCTTTCCCGCGTCGACCAGGTACGTACCGGTCGCGACGCTCACCTTCGGTGTCGCCTTGCCGTACAGGGCGACGTCGTCGAGCACCAGGTGCCCGCTCGAGGCGCCGGGCAGGTTGATCGCGAAGCCCCACATCGAGGTCAGGTTGAGAACGCCGTCGGACGGGGCGCCGGACGGCTGGTAGTCACCGCGCTTGACGAAGCTGGAGAACGGTTCCTGGACATGCTGCCAGCCGGCGGTGGTGTCGTTGAAGAATCCCTGCCACAGCTCGGCGTGCTCACCGTCCGAGCCACCGTCCTTGATCTCGTACTCGACCTTCTGGCCGCTACCGGTGCCCTTCACCCAGAAGCTGAAACCGGCGTACGCACTCCAGTCGGCAGCGGTCGGATGGTTGTCGCTGAAGCCGCCGTAGCCGGTCACGGCGTACGGGACGTCGAGGGCATGGTTGCCGGCTGCCGCGCCGGGCCGGTCGGCCGCCCCGGTGACGCTCAGCGTAGGTGTGCTGGCCGCGTTGTTGCCGAACGGGAAGATGCCGGGGCTGGTGGCGCTGATCGGAACGCTGCCCTCGAAGTCGTCGATCAGGGGAAGCGGGCCGGACGCGGCGACGGCGTTGCCGGCACCGAGCACGGCGACCAGCGACGCGGTGAGCGCCGTGGTGGTGACGGCGGCGGCGACTGTGCGCCGCCTTCGGGTGGGTCTGCGCATCGGGGATGCACCTTTCGGAGGTGGATGGAGCGGGTGGGGATCAGAGGCAGCGGGCACGGCTCAGCGAGAAGCCAGCGGTGGCGATCTGCCTTGCCGGAGGACGGCATCGGGGCCGTTCCGGCTGCTGCCGGACGGGGTGGGGAGCTGGACAGGGGGCAGCGTATCGACGCGCTATTTTGACCGTCAATAGTCCGAAGTCTCTGCCTTACGCGGTATTGACACCGATGTTCGGCTTGAGATCAGTCTTAATTCGATGGGCGATTCGGCGCCGCGGCCGGAAGTCCACGTTTATGGTGGGCCGATGCTCGACGGCACGCCGCGCACTCCGGACGCGCTCCGCGACTACAACCGCGCTCGCGTGCTGACGGCGTTGCGCTCCGAGCTGGCCGGCAACCGGGCGGAGTTGTGTGCGGTGACCGGTCTTGCCCGCAGCACCGTCACCGGCCTGGTGGCCGAGTTGCTGGCCGACGGCGTGGTGATGGAAGGCGAGGACCCGGGCTCGGGGACTCCAGCCGGCAACCTGTCCCGGCGGGCCGGCCGTCCAGCCCGCCGCCTGATGCCGGTGCCTCGTTCGGACCTCGTGGTGGCGATCGACTTCGGCCACAGCCACTGCCAGATCGGAATCGTGGACGCGCAGTCCCGGGTGCTCGTCGCCGAGTGGGAGTCACTGGATGTCGACTCCTCCGCCGACCTCGCCCTCGAACACGCCCGCAGGCGGATCGGCGCACTGCTCGACCAGCTGGGCGCGGACCGGAGCCGGGTGGTGGCCGCCGGCATCGGGCTGCCCGCGCCCGTGAACGGCATCACCGGCATGGTCGGGCCCGGCAACATCCTGCCGGGTTGGGTGGACCGCCACCCGGCCGAGGAGCTGCGGTCGGCTCTCGGCTTCCCGGTCGTCATCGACAACGACGCCAACCTGGGCGCCCTCGGTGAGATCGCGTGTGGCGCGGCCCGAGGCTTCGCCGATGTCATCTACGTCAAGGTATCCACCGGGATCGGCGCCGGGATGGTGCTCGGCGGCCGGCTGTACCGGGGTTCGACCGGGCGTGCGGGCGAGATCGGGCACGTGCCGGTGGACGCCGCGGGAGCGTTGTGCCGGTGTGGCAATCGCGGCTGCCTCGAGACGGTGGTATCGGTCAGTCAGGTGCTGGCCCTGATGCAGCCGGCGCACGACCGGGTCCTCAGCATGGCCGGGGTCGTCGAGCTGGTCCGAGCCGGTGACGCCGGGGCCAGCCGGGTGCTCGCGGACACCGGCCGGATCCTCGGCCGGGTGCTGGCCGACCTGGTCAACAACCTGAACCCGGAGGTGCTGGTGCTCGGCGGTGAGCTCTCACTGGCGGGGGAGCCGTTGCTCGCCGGAGTGCGGGAGTCGCTGGACCGGTTCGCCCAGCCGGGCATCGTCCGGGATCTGCGGCTGCGGGTCAGCGAGCTCGCCGAGACCGCGCAGCTGCACGGGGCGGCCGTCCTGGCGCTGGCCAGCCAGTAGCGCATCCCCAGTCAGGCATCGTCAGTCAGCTGGCAAGCGTGATCAGCCGGCGAGCTGGCGGTCCTGCAGCTCGCGACGCCGGGCGACGAAGAAGCCGCCGCCCGGCAGGACGGAGTCGACCAGGACGATCAGCAGTGCCCGGACGTTCCACCCGAAGCGGTTCCGCAGAGCCAGCGCCATCAGCACATAGACGATGAACAGCGCGCCATGGATCGGTCCCATCACATGCACCGCGAGCTGGGATTTCGTCGTGTACTTGACGATCGTCGCGACGATCAACACCAGCCAGGACGTGGCCTCAGCCATCGCCACCCGGCGGAACGCGCCTCTGCTTGACATGACCAAAGGCTAGGGGCAGGCCAGCAGCGTCAGGCCTTCGCCTCGGACCAACGCTGAATCACACTGACATCGGCGACGAACCTGACGGTGCGATCAGGTGCCCAGGCCCGAGCCGCCTCCTGCAGGCAGTCCTCCAGCAGCTGCCGGACCGCGTCGCCCTTCTCGACGGGCACGTGCACCAGCAGTTCGTCATGCAGGCACAGCACGACCTGTGCGGCGAGCGGGCCGCCGCGTCCGCGCACCGTCACGGCCCACGCCTTGAACAGCTCCGCCGCGGCGCCCTGCACCACAGCGTTCCGGGCGTACCGGCCGCGGGCCGCGATGTGTGACCGTTCGACCTCCACATCCAGCCCCACGGGCGTCGGCCACATCCGCACCAGCCGGCCGCCGTAGGTCCGGACGTCCCGGCCGGCCCGTCCGGCGTCGTTCGCGTCGCGCAGATAGCGCATCGCCACCGGGTAGGCACTCTCCATGCCCTTCAAGGCCTGCCCCGCCGCACCCGAGGTCTGGCCGTACATGGCCGCGAGCACGGCGACCTTGGCGATCGGCCGGTCCACTCCCAGCCTGCTGGCGACGGGGGCGTAGAGGTCGTCGTCCTGGGTGGCACGAGCCAGCGCCGGGTCACCGGACACCGCGGCCAGCACCCGCGGCTCGATCTGGCCGAGGTCGGCCCGGACGAGCACGTACCCGGAGTCCGCCGCCACGGCCGGACGCAGCTCGGCGGGCAGGTTGTGCAGCCCGGCCTGGGCGGTCATCCGCCCCGCTGCACCATCAGAGCCGCTCCAGGCGCCGCGCAACCGCCCGTCCGCTCCGACGTTGCGCGCGAGCCAGTCGTAGCCGTACGTCGTGGCGATCCGCTCGGCCTTACGCCAGGTGAGCAGCGCCTCGACGACCGGGTGCGCGCCACGGAAGTGCTTCAGCCGCCACGACCGGGTGTCGGCCACGTCGATGCCGACCTTGGCGAGCATCACCTTGACCTGAGCGGGATTGCGCAGGTCGATCCCGTCGGCTTGCGGCACCAACTCGAGCACCTCGGCATCCCGTCGCTCCCGCTGACGGGCCGCTTCGGTCGCGTTGCCGGGCGCCGGTCCGATGAACGAGGCGATGAGCTGCTCCGCCCGCGGGACGTCGATCGGCAACCCGTCGGCTGACAGCTCCGCGCACAGCAGCTCCGCGGCGGACTCCGACCGGGCGGTCGCCTCCGCGTCACCGGCGGCCGGCTGCTCGGACAGCTGCCGGCGCTGCAGCACGGCCGCGCTCGCGGCGGTGGCCGCCCACTCCGCCAACCGCACGGTGCCGCGATGCCAGCCACCGCTGACCCATTCCGGGCGCAGGTGCCCGTCAGGACGGACCGCGCTCTCGGGATTCGAGCCCTCGTCGCCGTGGTTGCCGAGCAGGTCCAACTGCCCGGTGCCCGGGAGCGACCGCTCGTCCAGGCCGTGCAGCCGCCCCCAGATCATGGCGGGGTCCACCAGCCAGCCGCCGTACAGCAGCCGGTGCACCGCGACCAGATCCCAGCAGGTCGCGACCCGGACCCCGGCCCGGGCCAGCGCGGCAGCGGTGTCGTTGGACCACCACACCCAGCGCGGCCGGAGCTCTGCCTCGATGGCTCGAACCAGCTCTTCGGGCTCGGGTGAGTCCAGTGCCCACCGCAGCGCCTGGGTCTGCGTCTGCGTCTGCGTCTGCGTCTGCGTCTGCGGTGAGAGTGCCGGTTCGAGGGCGAGTCCCAGGCCCCGCCCGGGCGCGATGCTGATCGCCAGGTAGCCACCGCGGGTCATCCCGGCGGCGCGCAGCTCGTCCAGCAGCCCGTGGCTCGTCATCACACCCAGCGGTTGCCGTCCCAGTACCGGGACTGGGACGGGACCTGCGGATCGGCATACCAACCGGCCGGCGGCAGATTCTGCTGCGGTGCGCCGTACTGGCCGGCGCCGTACTGGCCGGCGCTGTGGCCACCCCCGTACTGGTAAGGCTGCTGCGCACCGTAAGGCTGCTGGCCGTACTGCTGGTTCCCGTACGGATTCGCGCCGTGCTGGCCCGCGCCGCCGGCCAGCATCGGCACGCCGGGAACGCGGGCGCGCTGGCGAGCGGCGCCGACGATCATCAGGATCACGCCCAGCACCAGCAGCGCGAGCGCGCCGAAACCCAACGCGGCCCAGCCACCCACCGATTGCAACGACGAGCCGATGTCCTCGGCAACGATGAACCGGGTTCCGGCCGCCCGCGGAATGGTGATCCGGTACTGCCCGGCGTCCTTGGCGTCGAACGAGACGGCGCCGGTGAAGACGGCATTGCCTCGGGCCACGGTCTGGTGGGTGTTCGGATAGCCGGTGAGCACCGGAGCGCCGGTCGGACCCGCGACGTTGACCTCGTCCGGCTTGATGGTCACCGAGCCGGTGTGCGTGACGGTGAAGCCGCCGCCACCGCTCCGGCTGCCGGTCTCTTCGAGGATGACGTAGGTGTGCGGCTTGAGGGTCATGGTGGCGCTCGCCGGCGCGGTGTAGACCGGGCCGTCGAGGGTCTGCAGCAGCGACGATCCGGCTCCGGCGATGATCCCGATGGTGGCCACGACGCCCATCAGCGCCGCGACGATCATGAGTGTCGCGCCGATCCGCTTCGCGATTCGTCCCGGGGGGTGGTTCTCGGCCATCGTGGAGTTCCTCTTCGGTCGCTGGCTGCCTGTCGGCAGCTACCAGACGGTAGCGCCCGGCCACGCTGGGGCCGACCGTGAGGGTCGCGTCGGCCGGCGCCGACGGATGTCACGAGGCAGCGACAGCCGGCGAACCCCTGCGCTCATAGACCCGTCCTAAGACGCGACTCCGTAGTCAGAACTGGCATCGGCCAATTCGGGCATGCCTGAGGGCGTTCCCCGCTTGATCCAGAGCGGCAAGGTCGACAGTCCGAACAGCTCGTCTGTGACCATGTGCGCGGCGCCGGTCATGCCGGCCCGGCGATCCAAGGGTGACCTCGTCAGTCGTAGTTCCCGGGTAGCCAGCGGAAGGGAGCGCCGGTAGACGTGCTCCCGCACTGAGGCAAGCAGCAGATCGCCGGATGCGGTAACCCCACCGCCCAGAAGCACCAGTGAGGGATTGAAGAAGTTCACCAGGGTGGCCAGGACCTCACCCACCAGGCGGCCCGCTCGCGCCAAGAGCTCGAAGCTGACCGGATCACCTCGGCGGGCAGCGTCGGAGACGTCAGCGGAGACTATCTTGCCGTTACGCTGCAGGATCTCGGCGAGCTGCGAGCTTCTGCCGTCGCGTGCTGCGGCCTCGCCGTCACGGCTGATCGCGCCGCCGCCGGCCAACGCCTCGAGGCATCCCGTGTTGCCGCAACGGCACACGATGGATTCTCCTTCGGTGATCTCGACATGGCCGATATCCCCGGCGCATCCCTGCGCACCTCGATGGAGCTTGCCGCCGGACACGATGCCGGCCCCGATGCCGGTTCCGATCTTGACGTAGATGACGTTGGCCACCCCACGCGCCAAACCAGCTCGCAGCTCTCCGAGCGCCATCAGGTTCACCTCGTTGTCTACCCAGGTCGGCACCTGGAATCGTGCTGACAACCGTTCGCGAACGGGATAGCTGTCCCAGCCCGGCATGATCGGTGGCGCAATGGGGTGACCGGTTGCGAACTCGACCGGCCCGGGGATTCCGATCCCGATACCCCAGACCGGCACGTTCGGTGGTGCGGTGCGCAGCAGCTCGTCGAACAGCGATTCGACCAGCGCCAGACATTCTTCCGGTCCGTCCGCAATGTCCAATGGTTGCTCCTGGCACCGCAGCAGTTCGCCGGAGAGATCAGCCAGGCCGGCGGAGAGCCCTGTCGCACCGAGTTCGGCGACCAGCAGAAGCCCGGCGTCGGCGCGGAAGTCCAACGTTCTGGGTGCGCGGCCGCCTGTTGATCGTCCGAGAGACCCTTCGCCGATGAGCCCCAGCGCTGTCAGCTGGTCGACTCGCTGCGAGACGACCGCCCGCCCCAGGCCGGTGGCCTGGATCAACTCCGGACGGGTACGGGCCTCTCCGCGACGGATCATCTCCAGCACCCGAGCGAGGGCGTCGAGGCTGTCGGCGGAGGGCACGTCCGCGACGTCGACAACTACAGGGGACACCATGGGCTCCATTCTTTTGGCTTGAACCTGTTGACTTCCGCATTCGACCAACATAAGTTCGACCGGCACGTGCAGAATACCGCCGCCGAATCGTCAATGACACGCAGGAAGCGAGGAACCGTGGCAGACCGCATCCAATCGGGCATCATCGGCGCCGGGTTCATGGGTCGCGTCCACGCGCATGCGGTGCGTGCCGGTGGCGGCGTCATCAGCCGGGTAGCGGGCTCGACTCCGGAAGGCGCCGAACGAGCAGCGGCCGATCTGTTTGCCGAAGCAGCGACCGCGTCGGCAGAAGAACTGATCGACGCGGACGACGTCGATCTCGTCCATATCTGTACGCCGAACGTCTCGCACTTCCCGCTGGCGCTGCGGGCACTGCGCTCGGGCAAGCACGTGATCTGCGAGAAGCCGCTGGCGACCACGCTGGCTGATGCCAGGACTCTGGCTACCGCGGCCGCCGAAGCCGGCGTCGTGGCTGCCGTTCCGTTCGCGTACCGGTACTACCCGACAGTGCGCGAGGCTCGGCGCCGGGTCTCGCGCACTGTCGGCAAGGTGCATCTGGTGCACGGCTCCTACTTGCAGGACTGGTTGTCCAGCAGCACGGACATGAATTGGCGGGTGGACACGATCTCCGGTGGTGCGTCCCGCGCGTTCGCCGACATCGGCGTGCACTGGTGCGATCTCGTCGAGTTCACCACCGGGCACCGGATCACCCGGTTGACTGCGCAGCTGCACACGGCGCACCCGGTGCGAGACACGCCGAGCGGGAGCGCCCAGGTACGTACCGAAGATCTGGCAACAGTGATGTTCACGACCGATCAGGGGGCGGCCGGCTCGGTCGTGATCAGCCAGCTTTCTCTGGGACGCAAGAATCGGTTGGCCTTCTCCATCGAGGGAGAGGGGGCTTCGTTGGCCTTCGACCAGGAAATGCCTGAGCAGCTGTGGATCGGCGGGCGCGCGAGCAACGTCATCGTGCTCCGTGGACCGGACACCCTCGGACCCCCGGCCAACCGATATGCCGTCCTTCCGGCCGGACATCCGCAGGGTTACCAGGACTGCTTCAACGCCTTCATCAGCGACGTGCATGCCGCGATCAAAGGCGACACCCCGGAGGGCTTACCGACCTTTGCCGACGGTTTACGAGCCGCCCGCTTGACCTCGAGCGTCCTCGCTTCATCAGCTGATCAATCATGGGTGGAGGTTGCGTAGTGAAACTCGGGATGCTCACCGCTTGCCTGCCGCAGGCCACGCTGCCTGAGATCGCACAGTGGGCAGCCGAGAACGGATACTCGGCGCTGGAAGTTGCCGCTTGGCCCGCGCTCGGAGATCGGCCTTTCACGGCAACCCATATCCGCGCCGAGGACTTCTCCGAACGCGACGCCGACCAGACCCGGGAACTCTTCGCGCGAACTGGTCTCACCCTGTCATCCATCGCCTTCTACGACAACAACCTGCATCCCGACGACCAGGAGCGCCGCTCCATCAACACCCACCTGCTGTCGTGCATCGACGCGGCAGCGATGGTGGGATGCCCGACGGTAGGTACTTTCATCGGCCGCGATCCGGGCGCGACGGTGGCCGACAACCTGCGGCAGGCCGAGAAGATGTTTCCCCGCATCGTGGACTACGCCGGCGAGCGGGGAGTGAAGGTGATCATCGAGAACTGTGTCATGGAAGGCTGGCACCCGGACGGTTACCCCGGCAATCTGGCGTACTCGCCCGAGCTGTGGGAGTGGATGTTCTCCCTGGGCCTCTACCTCAATTACGACCCGTCGCATCTGATCTGGATGGGCATCGACCCGATCGAGGCGGTGCGCCCATACGTCGATCGGATCCCACATGCGCAGGCCAAGGACATCGAGATTTTCCCTGCGCTACGCAACCGATTCGGTTATCCCGGCAGGGCCGTGAACCGGTCGGACCCGTGGGACGTCGGCTGGTGGCGCTACCGAGTCCCCGGCCTCGGTCAGGTCGATTGGCGAAGGCTGATCGACGTTTTGTACGAAGGCGGCTTCGACGGAGTGCTCTCCGTGGAGCACGAAGACCCGGTCTGGTCCGGTACGCCCGACAAGGTGCGGGACGGTCTCGACATCGCCCGTCGGACCTTGGCACGCCACATCGTCGCCTGACTCACGGGACCTGACCCCGAGTAGTGGACACGCTCAATCCCTGCTTCGGTGGGGTGGAAGCGAGATGATCCACTCATGGCGAGGAAGAACTACTCCGAGGAGTTTCGCCGCGACGCTGTCGAGTTGTATCGG